>NZ_VCBX02000001.1:557500-572500 GCF_005938745.2 Rhodococcus sp. KBS0724 | reverse complement strand
GGGTTGAGAGCAATCGCGCCGCCGTATGTCCGGGCAATAACCCCCTGCGCAGTCAACTGACTCAGGTCGCGACGGATCGTGGACGCGGTCACCCCGAATTGAGCAGACAAATCCTCGACACTGGCCAGACCGCTGGTGCGCGCGAGCCTCGCAATCTCCGACCGCCTCGCCTCCGACTCTCGGATGGCCATCGCTCCCCCTTCGAAAACTCCGTGCCTACTTGGAAACGAATGTGCTGGTTGCCAATTCGGCTGCCTGCCGCAGCGCCTCGACCATACTACCGGCCTCGGCTATGCCCTTACCTGCGATATCGAAGGCAGTTCCATGGTCTACCGATGTACGAATGACAGGCAAACCGACGGTGATGTTGACACCCGCTTCGATTCCGAGGACCTTGACCGGACCATGCCCCTGATCGTGGTACATCGCGACGATCAAGTCGTAGTCGCCGCGACCGGCCAAGAAGAAGGCAGTATCAGCAGGCAACGGACCGTGCACATCCATGCCCTCTGCTTGAAGTAGTTCGACGGCCGGAATGATCTTCTGTTCTTCCTCCCCGTAGCCGAAGAGCCCGTTCTCCCCGGCGTGCGGATTGATGCCACACACTCCGATCTTCGGCGCCGGATTACCCGTGCGCACCAAAGCTTCGTGACCTCGACGAATAGTCCGCTCGACCAGTCCGGGTTCGATCCGAGCGACTGCGTCGAGGAGTCCGATGTGCGTGGTCACGTGGATAACCTTCAGCTTGGGCGTCGACAGCATCATCGACACTTCCTCGGTGCCAGTCAGGTGCGCGAGCAGTTCCGTATGCCCTGGGAAGATATGGCCTGCCGCGTGTAGGGCCTCCTTGTTCAGGGGCGCAGTGCAGATCGACTGAACCTCGCCGCGAACAGCGAGTTCGCTTGCAACACGGATGTACTGGTACGCGGCATCACCTGCGACGGCAGACAATTCACCCCACGCCAGATCCTCCGGCAGCAGATCGAGGTCGATGACGTTGATTCGTCCGGCCGTGAATTCGGCATCCTTGACCTCGTCGATTGCCACCACGTCGACATCGATACCGAGTACTTCGGCAGCCAGACGTAGGCGTTTCGCGTCGCCGACAACAACCGGGCGGCAACGCTTTCTGGTTTCGTCGTCGAGTAATGCAGGAACAATCACTTCGGGCCCGACGCCGGCGCCGTCCCCCATCGTGACAGCGATCAGCGGCAGTGGTGCGGATTCGATTGGCATTGCGTTGACCTCGTTGTCTGAAGGATTTACCGAACGTGGACTGTGCGGAGCGACGACCGATGCGGGGCGTGAGAGAAACTCCGTGATGGAAAGAAGACTGCGTACATCGCCGAAACTGCCCGGCCGAGTGACTACGTAGCGACCCGTCAGGTCACTGGAAAGCACTGCACCGTATTCGATTTCGCACACCGGTGACAGATGCTCGACGCCCAGTCGATCGAGAACGCTGCGCGCGGTCTCACCGCCGGTAAGGACTAGATCAAGTGGGTATTCGCGACCTACGCGACTCGCATCTACCACCACGATCAATTCAGCCAGAGCAAACACCAAGCGGGCGGCCTCTGCCGGTACGACCGGTCCGCCAACCGAAACGACTACATTTCCGCTGTCGAGGGCTTCCAGAATCGTAGACGGCTCAGCTGAATTCGATAAGAGGTCGGCACTGTTCACGAGCACGTGCCGTACGCCCGAATCCCGAAGCAAGGCCACCTGCTCAGCCGCGGAGACGTCCGCCGTTCCCACCACCGTCAAACTGCTTCGCGAAGCACGAAGTTGCACAGGAGCACCCGGCGATTGCGCTGCACGGCTTCGAGCGACAGCCGCAGTCAGCGCAGCAGTTCCCACAAGCCGGGACTGCGGAACATCTTGCGCTGCAGCCACAATCACGTCGAGATCGGCATCCGTTTCTACGTCGCAGACGGCTACTGATCCGGAATCTGCGATCGCCCCGAGAACTCCCGATAGCTTTCCGGACCGAACGACGACCAGCGATACGTCAGTGGTGGACACTGAATTGCCGAGCACTTCGGCGATCGAACGTGGAGGTTGCATCGCCTCCGCGCGCCACAACGAGGTTGTATGCAACGGAACACCGTCGATCAGTGGGACGCCGTCTCGAATCGTGCGTCCCAACGCAGGGAGCCCAGCAGCAACAATGACCGGCGAGCCGTCGCGTGTAAGTTCTGCAACCTCGGCAGCTACGTTGCCCCGGAGCAGAGAGTCGATCTTCTTCACGACGGCGGAGCCCGAAGCCGAATGGAGAACAGCGCCGACGTCGCGAGCGGCCTGCGCGGGATCGGAACGCCGCGAGTGCAGATCAAAGACGGTCACATCGCTTCCGTCCTGCACGCCGGGGCGGAGCCTGAGCGATACGGCGCTACTGCGGGACAGAAATCCGGCGGCCGATTCCGCGGCCCCGGACAGGTCATCAGCGATTACTACCAGCGGTTTCATCAATTACCTCGACCCCCTTTCGGTCTGAATCGAGTATGCACAGTCTCGCAATTGATGCGCGAAGTACGCAAATGAAGTTACGGGACTTGCGCGAAGTGCGCAACAGTGCCATTGTGAGCTGAGTTACAAGCGAGAGTCCGACACGATTGTGCGCAAACAATCCACTCGGAGCGTCGCCCCCACGCTGCCCGTCAGGATCGAAAGGTCACCGATGACCAATTCTCGTTTGCGAACACCACAGCTCTCCCGGCGCTCCTTCTTGCAGTTCACGGGGCTGATCGGTGGCGCAACGCTTCTGGGTTCGACAGCTGCATGCGCCGGACCCACCGGCAAGCCGACCCAAGACACGCTCGTACTCGGACTCAACCGTTCACTCGTCAGCCTCGACAACAAACTCAACCAATTCGACGCCGCAGTCACGGCCCAGCGAGGTGTCCGGCAAGGTCTCACCCGTATCGGCGACAACCTCACGCCGCAACTGGTTCTTGCCGATCAGTTCGACTCGACCGGCCCCACCGAGTGGACAGTTCGCCTCCGCGAGGGAATCCGCTACTCCGACGGCACCCCCGTCGTCATCGACGACGTCACGACGGCCATGGAGATGTACCAGCAGGTCAGCGGATCGTTTGTCGCCCCTCAATTCCCGGAGTGGCCCACCGTGGTGCCGATCGACGACCGCACATTCATTCTCCGAACAAAATCCCCGGTGCCGGTGCTGGACTCACTCATGTCGAATATCTTGATCACGCCGGCGGCCGCCAACGAACCGAATGAACTGCAGAGCGGAGTCGGTTCCGGCCCGTTCGTCGTCAGCGAATCGAACCGTGGCACCGGCGATTACACGCTGGTCGCCAACGACAACTACTGGGGCCCAGCCCCCGGTGTTCGTCGAGTCCAGGTTCGCTTCATCCCCGAAGAGGCAGGCAGAGTGGTTGCGCTGCGGAGCGGCGAGGTCGACGTCATCGACTCGATCAGCCCCGACTCCGCAGAACAACTGGCGGACCTCCCCGGCGTTCAGGTTGATACCGTGCCGAGTACTCGAATCAACCAGCTGTTCTTCAACTTCCGCAAGCCCGCCGACCATCCACTCTCCAATCCGCGTGTCCGCGAGGCACTGACTTACGCCATCGACGGCGAGTCGCTCGCTCGAGACGTGCTGATCGGATCTGCGGTCCCAGCTACCGGTCCCGCACCTTCGACCTTGGACGGAGCCGTGAAAACCGGCACTTACCAATACGATCCACGGAAAGCCCGACAAATGCTCGAAGCCGAGGGCGCCGACGATCTGGAACTCACCTTCATCTGGGAAACCGGAGAGTTCACCAACGACGTATCGGTGATGGAATCGGTGCTCGAAATGATGAAAGCGGTGGGCGTACGCGTCAAACTGCAACAGTTCGAGCCTGGCGGTGACATCTCGTCCTGGCGTCAGGGCAAGACCGGAGACTGGGATGTCCTTGGCAACGGCTACGGCAACCAGACCGGACTTGCACTGACCACATTGCAGGGCATGTATGCGGGAACCGCCGAGAAGGAAGCAACTCGCGATACCTATCACGGATACGTCTTTCCCGAGATCACCGCGAAAATCCAAGCCGCATCGAGCGAACCGGATCCAGCCAGGCGTGCCGCGCTTCTCGACGCCGCGCAGCAGGACATCTGGAACACATGGCCCTGCCTGTGGAGTTTTGTCCCCAACGCGCTGCTCGCGAAACGCACACGCGTTCAGAATGTTTCACTGACCCCGATCAACTCCTACGATCTCGGCGTCGTCCGATTGGAGGCCTGAGGCGATGACTCTCACCGCTCCGAAACCGCAAACTACGCTCGGGACCTCCCCGCGTCGACGTGTCGCGATGAACCCGACACTCAAATACGTGCTCAAACGCTTGGCACAGAGCGCATTGACGATCTTCCTCACGCTTACAACAGTGTTCGTCCTGATCCGGATGGCTCCGGGCGATCCCGCCTACGCTCTGGCCGGCCCGCTGGCCAGTACCGAAGATCTCGCACAGATCCGGGCTGACATGGGCTTGGACAAGTCGGTGTTCTCCCAGTACCTGATCTACCTGTGGGATCTCCTCCACCTGAATCTCGGCACGTCGTACTCGTTCCAGGCGCCGGCCATGGACGTCGTTCTCGGCAGACTTCCGTACACCATCACCCTGGCCGTCAGCTCCATTCTGCTGACCGCCGTCCTCTCGATTCCGTTGGGCGTATGGATGGCCCGTCATGCGGACACACGACGCGAACTCGGTGCGAACGTCGTCGCAGTCGGCGGACAGTCCATGCCGGAGTTCTGGAGCGGCCTGATGCTGGTCACGATCTTCGCGGTCTTGATCCCGGTGCTCCCTGCCGCCGGATTCACCACGTGGCCGTCGCTGATCCTGCCCACCGTCACTATCGCCATCCTTCAGATCGCGCTGATCTCCCGGATGGTTCGACGCGAAATGGTCTCGGCCTTCGCCTCCCCGTACATCACCGTCGCTCGTTCACGCGGTGTATCGGAACGCGAACTCACGTGGCGATATGCGATGCGTAATTCGGCAATTCCCATCGTCACCGCGCTGGGCACCAGATTTGCCGGCATGCTCAACGGCGTCGTAGTCGTCGAGGTCGTTTTCGCGTGGCCCGGTGTCGGTTCGCTGGTAGTGCGTGCACTCGAGACTCGCGACTACCCCTTGATCCAAGCGACCGTACTCGTCACCGCTGTCCTGGCGGTACTCGTACAACTCGCAGTGGACCTCCTCTATCCCCTCCTGGACCCACGGGTACGCCTCGGAAAGGGCGCCAACTGATGACCACAGTCTTGGAACCTCCCACAACACCGCGACCCAGCGCAGTCACCGAGGCTGATTTCGCTCGCGCCGGAGCCACGCGCCGTAAGCGAGACAGCCGCGTCAAGATCTGGGCCGGCTCGATCTGCGCGCTCGTCGTGATCCTTCCCGTCGCGCTCGCCGGCCTTCTGCCGCTGGCAGATCCGAATCAAACCAACCTGAGCCAGCGGCGGTTACCTCCGCTCAGTGACGGCCACCTGTTCGGCACCGACCAACTCGGACGCGACCTACTCTCGCGAATCCTGCACGGGGGCCAGGTGTCTCTGACGATCGGCATCCTTGCCGTCGTCGTGTCCGGCATCATCGGCGTCGTGGCAGGTTCTGCCGCAGGCTACTTCGGCGGGTGGGTCGACACTGTCATCTCTCGCCTCCTCGAGGCACAGCTGTCCCTGCCGCTGTTGATGATGCTTCTTCTCGTTGTCGCGCTGTTCGGCCCGTCTATCCCCGTCATCACGTTTGTCATCGCGATCGCGCAGTGGCCCGAAGTCGCCCGACTGACCCGTTCCTTGGTGCTCGTCGAACGCGAAAAGCCCTATGTCGCAGCGGCCAGAGTCCTAGGGCTGACTCGCATGGCCATCCTCGTGCGCCACGTAATTCCAAACATCGTCAAGCAAGCATCGCTCGTCGTCCTGTTGCTACTCGCACAGGCCGTCCTGCTGGAAAGCTCGTTGAGCTACCTCGGCGCGGGACCGCAACGTCCGTTCGCAACGTGGGGCCGAATCATCGCCGACGGACAGGACTACATCACCACTTCATGGTGGATCGTGACGCTGACGGGCCTGATGATCGTGCTGCTGGTGGTCGGGGTAAATCTGCTCGGCGACGGCCTGCGTGATCGTCCGGCAGGATCGAAACGACTGGGCGCAAGCCTGTTCAGGCGTGGCGGCGTTCAGAAAGCGAAGGCGTGAGACATGGGAAATCTTCTTCGGGTCGACGATCTCCAGATCGAACTCGTGACCGCAAATGGCGTCATCCGAGCCGTCGACGGGGTGTCCTTCTGCATCGACGCCGGTGAAACCGTCACCATCATCGGCGAATCCGGCTCGGGTAAGTCGACGACGGCCATGGGAATACTCGGACTGCTTCCGGACGATCTTGCCGTCCTTTCCGGGAAGGTCGCGTTCAAAGGCCAGGACATTCTCGGAAACACGAAGATCCTGAACGACATTCGTGGACGACACATCGCTCTCATTCCCCAAGACCCGATGACGGCTCTGAGTCCCGTCCACACCATCGGCAGTCAGCTTCGAGAAGCGGTGCGCCACAGCGGCGTGACCGCGAAGAAACAACAAATCGAGCGGGCTGTGGAACTTCTCGAACAGGTGCGCATCCCGTATCCGGATCAGCAACTCGACAAGTACCCGCATCAACTGTCGGGTGGAATGTTGCAGCGCGTCCTGATCGCCGGCGCACTTGCCGCCGGCCCTGAGCTGATTGTTGCCGACGAGCCCACCAGTGCATTGGACGTCACCGTTCAGGCCGGAATTCTGGATCTACTGCTCGAGTTGCAGGAGCGCACCGGAATCGGAATGCTGGTCATCACCCACGACCTCGGAGTTGCCCGACTCGTATCCGACCGCATCTATGTGATGAAAGACGGACGCTTTGTCGAAACCGGCAGTGCCGACGTCCTCGTCGACACACCACAAAACGCGTACACACAGAAGCTTCTCGACGCCATACCTCACCTGGGACCTTGGGACGGCGACCCCGCCACCGATACGCGTTCACCACAGATCGGAGCCTCGGCATGAGCACGCACAACACTCCGTTGCTTGCCGTCGAAGACCTCGTTGTCGAGTATCCCGTTCCCGACGGAGTTTTCCGAGCCGTCGATACGGTGAGCTTCGCGGTGGAGAAAGGTAAAACCCTCGCCATCGTCGGCGAATCCGGATGCGGCAAGTCCACAATCGCTCGATCGATCGTGCGACTCCTCACACCGACCAGCGGACGCATTCTCGTCGACGGTACCGACATCGCGCAGATGTCGGAGAAATCGCTGCGTCCCTTCCGCTCTCGCGTCCAGATGGTCTTTCAGGATCCGTACGGATCTCTGGACCCCCACCTCACCGCCGAGGACATCATCGGAGAACCACTGCGACTCAAGGGCGTCCGCAGCAAGGCGGAACGCGCCAGAGCGGCAGCCGAACTCGTCGACCGCGTGGGATTACCCAGCTCGGCTTTGCATAGGCGTCCGGCGGAGTTCTCCGGTGGTCAACGTCAACGTATCGGCATTGCCCGTGCGCTTGCCAGCGGGCCCGAGATACTGGTCTGCGACGAAGCAACAAGCGCTCTCGACGTTTCGGTGCAAGCGCAGGTTCTCGAACTCCTGCGTGAAATCCAAGCCGATACCGGCCTGACGTACGTTTTCATCTCACACAACTTGGGCGTTGTCCGAGAAATCAGTGAGACTGTCGTCGTGATGTCGAAGGGCACCATCGTCGAAAGCGGTTCAACAGAAGCAGTTCTCGCCAGCCCACGCGAGCCGTACACCCGCGCACTACGAGGCGCTGCCCTCGATCCCACCACCATGGTCGGGATCAAACCACGCCACGTGGTGGCAGCCCTGTCCAGAAACTTGCTAGCCAAGCAGACCGCACCACAAGGAGTTACCAGATGACCGCACCACTCGAGCTTCCGAAGCTGGTGCTCGGCACCATGACATTCGGAGACACCGTCGACGCAGCGGGAGCGGGCTCGATGCTCGACGCAGCCCTGGACGCCGGTATCTCGCACATCGACACAGCCAACGGATACGCGGGTGGTGAGTCCGAGCGCATGCTGGCGAAACTCCTACATGGACGACGCGATTCCATCACCCTGGCCACCAAAGCCGGAATGCCGCACCCCGATGCCGGTGACAACAGCCCCCTCTCGGCACAGGGGCTCCGCGCAAGCATCGAAGGAAGCCTGCGCAGGCTCGACACCGACTACGTCGACCTGTTCTATCTCCATCAACCCGATCGAACCGTTTCGCTGACCGAAACCCTCACTACCGTCGCCGAACTGGTTGCCGAAGGCAAGATTCGTGCTCTCGGTGTATCCAACTTCGCAGCCTGGCAGATCAGCGAAATCAACTACACCGCAGACACAGTCGGCGCTCCGCGACCAATCGTCGCACAACAGCTCTACAACTTGCTCGCGCGTCGAATCGAAGAAGAATACGCAGAATTCGCGGACGTAACCGGACTGACCACCATGGTCTACAACCCACTCGGCGGTGGACTACTGACCGGGCGTCATACTTTCGAGGAAAACCCCGCCGACGGCCGATTCGGCGACTCCCGCCTCGCGTCGATGTACAAAGAGCGGTACTGGAACACACAGATCTTCGACGCCATCGCGCAACTGTCGACTATCGCCGAACAAGCCGGAATCACTATGACCGAGCTTGCTCTTCGCTGGCTCGTCAGCAAGCCTGCAACCGGGCCGATACTCCTGGGCGGATCGAAGGTCACGCACCTGGAATCCAACATCGCGGCACTCAGCCGAGGCGCCCTCGACAATGCGATCGTCGAAGAATGCGACCAGGTCGGAGCCACATTGCGCGGCCCCATGCCCAACTACAACCGCTGACATCATCCGCCCTTACCAAGAAGGATCCCCGCAATGTCTGCACAGGAATTCGCCGCACGTATCCGCGGACGCGAACGCATCCTCGGATACTGGTCCGTCATCGACAGCCCCATCTCGACCGAATGGATTGCACACGTCGGCTGGGACTACATCGCACTCGACATGCAGCATGGTCTGATCGGTTACTCCGGAATGGTCGCCGGGCTCACCGCCATCGACTCGTCACCCGCCACCGTCGGTATGGTGCGAGTCGAAGCCAACAATCCAACTCCTATCGGGCGAGCACTCGACGCCGGCGCAGTGGGCGTCATAGTTCCACTGATCAACAACGCCGAAGAAGCCGCGGCTGCAGTCGCTGCCGCCAAGTACCCGCCATTCGGCGTTCGCTCCTACGGGCCGATGCGCTCGCAACTCCGGGTCGGCCCCATTCCCGCCGACGCGAACCGCGACACCGTCGTCTTCGCAATGATCGAGACACCGCAGGGCCTCGCCAATGTGGAGGAGATCTGTGCAGTACCCGGATTGGACGGCGTCTATGTCGGTCCGTCCGATCTACGAATTGCCGTCGGCGGCAAGCACTCCAACGATCCGGATGTGTCCGAGGAATTCGAAGCCGCGCTCACTCGGGTTCGCGAAGCAGCTGCCGCGGCAGGCGTTGCCGCCGGTATCCACACGCCAGCCGGGCAGGTAGCGGCGCAGCGTCTCGGCGAGGGCTACACCTTCGCGACCGTTGCTTCCGACCTCACCCACCTGGCAAACGTCTCGGCCCAGCACTTGGAAGCCGCCAAATCCTGATCCTGGCACAGAAATGGCGATGCACCCGCACGGAGAGGTACGGGTGCATCGCCATTTTCAACTTGACTAGCGCTGAATTGCCTTGATCTCGAGGAACTCTTCGAGCCCGAACGTACCCGCCTCACGTCCGATGCCTGACTGCTTGTAACCACCGAACGGGGCATTCGTGTTGAATGCGCCGCCGTTCACCTCGACCTGGCCCGCCCGCAACTGTCGTGCGACGCGATCCGCTCGATCGGGATCACCCGACCAGACACCGCCTGCCAGCCCGTATTCGGTGCCATTGGCGATCCGAACCGCGTCGGCTTCGTCCTTGTAACCCATGATCGACAGGACTGGCCCGAAAATCTCCTCGCGAGCAATCGTCATATCCTCGGTGACGTTGGAGAACACCGTCGGTCCGACAAAATATCCACTGGCCAAACCTGTTTCACGCCCGTCGACAACAGCTGTGGCACCCTCGGCCACACCCTTCTCGATGTATCCGCGAACGCGTCCGAGCTGATTCGCGTTCACCAACGGCCCCAGCACCGAGGTAGGTTGCGTCGGATCTCCTACGGGGAAATGCGCAGCGACCGCGGCCGCAATTGCAGCCGCCTCGTCTACCTTCTCTGCCGGCACCAACATGCGCGTCAGCGCTGAACATGTCTGCCCTGAATTCAGGAAGCACTTTGCGACGCCATCCGTGACGGCCTTTTCGAGGTCCGCGTCGTCCAGAATCACGTTTGCGGACTTCCCACCCAATTCGAGTGAGACCCTCTTGATCGTGTCTGCTGCCACAATGGCAACGCGCTTGCCTGCCCGCGTCGACCCGGTGAAGGAAACCATGTCCACCTCGGGGTGGCCCGCAATTGCCTCACCGACAACCGGACCGTATCCGCTCACGAGGTTGAATACACCTGCGGGCAAACCGATTTCATCAAAAATGTCGGCAAGCGCATACGTAATCAGAGGTGCAACCTCCGTCGGCTTGAGAACAACGGTGCAACCGGCTGCCAAAGCGCCGCCGACCTTCAGAACCACCTGATGCAAGGGAAAGTTCCAGGGCGTGATCGCGCCGACAACGCCGGCCGGCTCACGGACGATCAACGAGTTGCCAACCTCATGAGCATCGAAGTCGTAGGTTCGTGCAAGTTCCGCGAACGCGTTCAGGTTCGCGAGCGGCATACCGATCTGTACGGGCTTCGCAAAACCCAGCGGCATACCCATGTCCTGAGACACCAGCGCAGCGAGTTCGTCGATACGCTCGGCAATCAGCGACGCAGCTTTGGACAGGTACTCGGCGCGCTCGGCACCGGTCAACGCCGACCACTCGGGAAAAGCCTTGCGCGCCGCAACAGCTGCGACGTCGACGTCGTCTGCGGTTCCTTCTGCGACCTGAGCGATTACTTCCTCAGTCGCGGGATTCAGCACATCGATACGGCCGCTACCTGCCGATTCGATCCAGGATCCGTCGACATAAATTTTGGTGCGGTCGAGAATATCGGTCATCGAAGCCTCCATAGTCATCACGCATGCATAGGTGAGGGCCCGCGCTCTCGCGCCGGGAACCTCCTCCGAGCCTAACCACGCGCGGCACGTTCCGTGGCAGGTTCAATGCCTGCGCGAACTGCAACTGGTGAGCTTGGTACCGAGTACCGGTTTTGGGGTGAAACGAGAAAGCCCCCCAACAATGTTGGGGGGCTCTCTCGTAAATTGTGTTCGGCGGTGTCCTACTCTCCCACACCCTGTCGAGTGCAGTACCATCGGCGCTGAAGGGCTTAGCTTCCGGGTTCGGAATGGGACCGGGCGTTTCCCCTTCGCTATGACCGCCGTAACTCTATGAAACTGTCACAGTAACTTTCCTATGATCCAGATCCTCCACACACCCACCAACAAGAATTGTTGGTGAATGATGGATGATCGAAATCAAGGTATCTGTGTGTTGTTTCAGATACCGCACAGTGGACGCGTAGCTTCTTTGTGGTAAGTCCTCGGCCTATTAGTACCAGTCACCTGCATACATTACTGTACTTCCAGTTCTGGCCTATCAACCCGGTGGTCTGCCGGGGGCCTTACCCCCTCGAGGGGGTGAGAAACCTCATCTTGGAACAGGCTTCCCGCTTAGATGCTTTCAGCGGTTATCCCTTCCGAACGTAGCTAACCAGCGGTGCTCCTGGCGGAACAACTGGCACACCAGAGGTTCGTCCGTCCCGGTCCTCTCGTACTAGGGACAGCCTTCCTCAAGTTTCTTACGCGCGCGGCGGATAGAGACCGAACTGTCTCACGACGTTCTAAACCCAGCTCGCGTGCCGCTTTAATGGGCGAACAGCCCAACCCTTGGGACCTACTCCAGCCCCAGGATGCGACGAGCCGACATCGAGGTGCCAAACCATCCCGTCGATATGGACTCTTGGGGAAGATCAGCCTGTTATCCCCGGGGTACCTTTTATCCGTTGAGCGACACCGCTTCCACTTGCCGGTGCCGGATCACTAGTCCCGACTTTCGTCCCTGCTCGACCTGTCAGTCTCACAGTCAAGCTCCCTTGTGCACTTGCACTCGACACCTGATTGCCAACCAGGCTGAGGGAACCTTTGGGCGCCTCCGTTACATTTTGGGAGGCAACCGCCCCAGTTAAACTACCCACCAGGCACTGTCCCTGAACCAGATCATGGTCCGAGGTTAGAGGTCCAATTCGATCAGAGTGGTATTTCAACAACGACTCCACGATAACTGGCGTCACCGTTTCACAGTCTCCCACCTATCCTACACAAACCGAACCGAACACCAATACCAAGCTGTAGTGAAGGTCCCGGGGTCTTTTCGTCCTGCCGCGCGTAACGAGCATCTTTACTCGTAATGCAATTTCGCCGAGTCTACGGTTGAGACAGCTGAGAAGTCGTTACGCCATTCGTGCAGGTCGGAACTTACCCGACAAGGAATTTCGCTACCTTAGGATGGTTATAGTTACCACCGCCGTTTACTGGGGCTTAAATTCTCAGCTTCGCTCCGAAGAACTAACCGGTCCTCTTAACCTTCCAGCACCGGGCAGGCGTCAGTCCGTATACATCGTCTTACGACTTCGCACGGACCTGTGTTTTTAGTAAACAGTCGCTTCTCACTGGTCTCTGCGGCCCCACCCAGCTCAGACAGTAAATGTCGTCACCAGACAGGGCCCCCCTTCTCCCGAAGTTACGGGGGCATTTTGCCGAGTTCCTTAACCATAGTTATCTCGATCGCCTTAGTATTCTCTACCTGACCACCTGTGTCGGTTTGGGGTACGGGCCGTGTGAAAGCTCGCTAGAGGCTTTTCTCGGCAGCATAGGATCACTGAATTCGCCTCAATCGGCTACGCATCACGTCTCAGGCTTATATGCGACCCGGATTTGCCTAGGTCACGCCCTACACGCTTACACCGGTATTACCACTGACCGGCCCAGCTACCTTCCTGCGTCACCCCATCGCTTGGCTACTACCAGATCAGGTCCCGTGCATCCACCAACTCGAGACCCGAAGGTCTTCTCGTGGCTTCAGGACGGTTAGTATCACTGATTCACCATGGGCGCGTTCACACGGGTACGGGAATATCAACCCGTTGTCCATCGGCTACGCCTGTCGGCCTCGTCTTAGGTCCCGACTCACCCTGGGCGGATTAACCTGGCCCAGGAACCCTTGGTCATTCGGCGGACGAGTTTCTCACTCGTCTTTCGCTACTCATGCCTGCATTCTCACTCGTGTGGCCTCCACGGCTAGGTCACCCTGCCGCTTCCATGGCCACACGACGCTCCCCTACCCATCCACACACCTGCCAGAAAATCCTTGGATCAACTGGGGGCTATTGCGTGAATGCCGCAGCTTCGGTGGTGTACTTGAGCCCCGCTACATTGTCGGCGCAGGATCACTTGACCAGTGAGCTATTACGCACTCTTTCAAGGGTGGCTGCTTCTAAGCCAACCTCCTGGTTGTCTTCGCGACCCCACATCCTTTTCCACTTAGTACACGCTTAGGGACCTTAGCTGGCGATCTGGGCTGTTTCCCTCTCGACTACGAACCTTATCGCCCGCAGTCTCACTGCCGCGCTCTCACTCACCGGCATTCGGAGTTTGGCTGATTTCGGTAAGCTTGTGGGCCCCCTAGACCATCCAGTAGCTCTACCTCCGGTGAGAAACACGCGACGCTGCACCTAAATGCATTTCGGGGAGAACCAGCTATCACGGAGTTTGATTGGCCTTTCACCCCTACCCACAACTCATCCCCTCAGTTTTCAACCTAAGTGGGTTCGGTCCTCCACGACGTCTTACCGTCGCTTCAACCTGGCCATGGGTAGATCACTCCGCTTCGGGTCTAGAGCATGCCACTACGATCGCCCTATTCGGACTCGCTTTCGCTACGGCTACCCCACACGGGTTAACCTCGCGACATGCCACTAACTCGCAGGCTCATTCTTCAAAAGGCACGCCATCACCCCCCACACCGAAGTGTGCAAAGGCTCTGACGGATTGTAAGCGCACGGTTTCAGGTACTATTTCACTCCCCTCCCGGGGTACTTTTCACCTTTCCCTCACGGTACTAGTCCGCTATCGGTCACCAGGGAGTATTCAGGCTTATCGGGTGGTCCCGACAGATTCACACCAGATTTCACGGGCCCGGTGCTACTTGGGTTTCCATTACAACAGTCACAAAGTTTTCGTGTACGGGATTCTCACCCTCTACGACAGGCCGTTCCAGACCACTTCCACTAACCTCATGATTTTTTACTGTTGGCCAACACGGCAGTATTGACAAAATGAACCCCACAACCCCACGAATGCAACACCTGCCGGCTATCACACACCCATGGTTTAGCCTCTTCCGCTTTCGCTCGCCACTACTCACGGAATCACGGTTGTTTTCTCTTCCTGTGGGTACTGAGATGTTTCACTTCCCCACGTTCCCTCCACACGCCCTATATATTCAGGCGCGGGTAACACGACATCACTCGTGCTGGGTTTCCCCATTCGGACATCCTCGGATCACAGCTCGGTTGACAGCTCCCCGAGGCTTATCGCAGCCTCCTACGTCCTTCATCGGCTCCTGGTGCCAAGGCATCCACCGTACGCTCTTCATTACTTACAACAAAGATGCTCGCGTCCACTGTGCAGTTCTCAAACAACACACAAACAACCACCTCACGCAGACACCAACAAAAACATTCTCACGAATAAATTCTTGCGGTTTGACCTGCAGCAGTTATTTGTCGTTACTTCCTTCGAGGAAACACTCACGTGTTCTCTCAGGACCCAACAGTATGTCGATATATTGCACTCGCCGGCCGGTCATGTGACCTGCCGTAATGCGAGGAAG
>NZ_VCBX02000001.1:300000-555000 GCF_005938745.2 Rhodococcus sp. KBS0724 | reverse complement strand
CCGGCGCGAGCCAGCTACCCCAAGGGGTGTTTCGCACAACCGTAAAGGCAACAAGGGTTCCGAGTACCGCAATTGTCATGGCCGGCCGAAGCACGATCATCCGATCCGTCGACCCGTTCCATCTGCGGGCAATCCACCGGACCCAGGCGACAACAAGTACCGCAATGAACGGAACAATCAGGACATTGCTCGACAGCGCCGCACCGATATCAAGGTTCGTCAGATCGTTGACTGCTCGAAGGCCACCGCACGCGGGGCACCACAGACCTGTCAACGCATACATCGGACAGATCCCGTAGCTTCCCGAATTGTGCGGATCTCGGACGTGCAAAAGCGTGAAGGCCGAAACCCCCGCTACGGCGACGCCGGCCGGAGCGCTCAGCGCCCGCCAGCCCCGCACCACGGAGGTCTCGGTATTCATACGATCCACTGTAGAAGCTGGTGACCACTAACAGCCGTGGCCACGCGAACCCGATCTATCTCGCTCGAATAACAACGGACCGAACGATCATGTCGTGCCAGCACTGGCTCTTGGAATCCCAGAGTGGCCACAGGTAGTTGAGGAAGCACGCCCCGCCGAGGATCGCTTCCAATATCCACCGCAGAAGAGCCATGGGCGGCCCCAACGGAACTCCGTCGGATTCGCGGACCACTGAGATACCCAGCCACTTCTTACCCAATGACTGGCCGGTGTTGCCCTGGCGGAAGACGTAGTTCCAGACCTCGATCAGCAAGATCAGAACGATGCCGACTCCCATGACCAAGAGTCCGACCCCGTTAGCGCCCTCCGTAGTCACGGTCCCGTCGTCGTACGTGGTGACCTCCGCTCCGGCGAACGCCATAACCGCACCGATGATCGCGACGATCACTCCGGGTAGCGGCACGATGAAGTAATCAAGCAAATACGCCCCCACACGCGACAGCCATGATGCGTACGGATAGGCCGGTTGCGGTGGCCCGTATCCCTGCGGCGACACGGGAGGCATCTGCCCGTACGGCTGTCCGTACTGCGGCGGCTGCCCGTACTGCGGTGGCTGGTTCGGCTGCTCGCCAGGTCCCCAGTTCTGCTCCGACATGGCGATACTCCCCTGCTCAGGCGCGTGTATGCAGGAACAGGATAAACCGACCATCAAGCATTTATCGGATAAACGACAAGAGCCCCGCACCAGAATTTCCTGGTGCGGGGCTCTTGGCCGAGCTGCCTGAGAGAATCGAACTCTCGACCTTTTCATTACGAGTGAAATGCTCTACCGACTGAGCTAAGGCAGCGTGCCTTTCGGCGATGGCGAGTCTAACTGGTCAACCCCCGGAACGCGAAAACGGGGGTCGGAAGGCTTCGCCGATACTCGCCACCATCGCATCGAGAGCCCACTGCAACTTGACGTTGAAATCGACAGCTTCGCGGCAGGCAAGCACTGCTTCGATGCACTTCAACAGACCTTCCGGAGACGTCCGCGAAGCCAGATCGGAAGCCCGCTCGGCCATATCGGGATGAGTGGACGTGGACGACGATCCGAGCGCATACGACAAAGCGTCGCGGTACATGCCGGCAAGATCGATCAGCGTCCGGTCGAGAAGATCACGCTTGGCCCGCGTATCCCTCGATTTCTGCCGCGCTTCGAGTTCCTTGATCAGTCCGGCAGACCCCCGGAGCGTGCCGGCTGTGCCCTTACCCGTTCCGCCACCACCGAGCGAGACCTTGAGTTCTTCGAGTTCACGTTCCTTGACGTCGGTGAACAGTGTCTTGGTTTCGGACTCGATCGACTTCACCAAGTTCTCGGCTGCTTTGTACGCCGTCGATGCTGACGCGGCATCAAAGGCCAGCCGGAGCGAACGCGCACGTTCGTCTCGCGCGACATCGTCGGTGGCCAAGCGCCGAGCTCGGCCGACATGACCACCACTTATCGATGCGGCAAATCTCGCCTGGTCGGGGGCTAAACCGTCACGCTTGATCAACACCTGGGCGATCGATTCGACAGACGGCGTCACCAGAGCCAAATGGCGACAGCGCGAACGCAGTGTGACCGACATGTCCTCAGGGTCCGTCGTGGGAGCACAGAGCAGGATCACCGTACGGTCCGGCGGCTCCTCGACAACCTTCAAGAGCGCATTGGCAGCGCCCTCGGTCAATCGATCTGCGTCCTCCACGACGATGACCTGCCAACGACCAGTCGTGGGCCGACGCGACGCGATGTTGACGATCTCGCGCATGCCTTTGACGCTGATGCTCAATCCGTCGGGGATGATCCGTCGTACGTCACCGTGGGTTCCGGCCATCGTGGTTGTGCACGCGTGGCACTGACCGCATCCCGGTTCGCCGTCCGACGTGCACTGCAGGGCCGCAGCAAAGCACAGCGCCGCCACGGACCGACCTGATCCAGGAGGCCCCGTGAAGAGCCACGCATGGGTCATATCGGATCCGCTGGAGTCGCCCCTGGCGGACAGCGCGGCGGCTCGCAAACTCTGCTCGACGTCGTGCTGACCTACCAGCCGACCGAACACACCACGTTCGGCCACATCAGTACTCATGCAAAAACCTTAACCGTCGGCACCGACGAGTCCGGCTCAGTCCTTCTTCGCCGGAGCCTTCTTGGCAGCCGCTTTCTTGGCCGGGGCCTTCTTGGCGGCGGTCTTCTTCGCAGCGGCCTTCTTGGCCGGAGCTTTCTTGGCAGAAGCCTTCTTCTTCACCGGTCCGCGCGCACGACGGTCAGCGAGCAACTCCGACGCACGAGCATCCGAGATGGATTCGACGGCGTCGTCCTTACGCAGGCTGGCGTTGGTCTCACCGTCGGTGACGTACGGACCGAAACGACCGTCCTTGATCACCATCGGCTTCTCGCTGACCGGGTCGACACCCAGCTCACGCAGCGGCGGAGTAGCCGACGCCTGACGTCCACGACGCTTGGGCTCGGCATAGATCTTGAGCGCATCATCGAGGGTGACCGTGAACATCTGCTCTTCGTCGGCCAGCGAACGCGAGTCGGTGCCCTTCTTCAGATACGGACCGTAACGGCCGTTCTGAGCGGTGATCTCTTCCTTGCTCTCGGGATCGACACCCACAACGCGCGGAAGGGACAGCAACCGAAGTGCGTCCTCCAACGTGACCGTCGCCAAGTCCATGGACTTGAGCAGCGATCCGGTTCGGGGCTTGGGACCAGCGACCTTCTTGGCGGCCTTCTTCGCGGGAGCCTTCTTGGCTGCGGCCTTCTTCACCGCAGTCTTCGTGGTGCCCGCGCTGATCTCTTTCGGTTCCGGCACCGGCACGATGTCCGGCTCCGGCTCGGCCGGCGGTTCGGGGAGAATCTCCGTCACGTAAGGACCGAAGCGGCCCTCCTTCGCGACGATCTCGTTTCCGGTCAGAGGATCGACGCCCAGCTTGCGGCCCTCTTGAGGCGTCGCGAACAGCTTCTCGGCGTACTCGGGGGTGAGCTCGTCCGGCGGCAGGTCATCGGGGAGATTGGCCCGCTGCGAGATCAGATCGCCTTCGGGATCGTCCGGATTCTGAACCATGCGCTCGAGGTACGGACCGAATCGGCCGACACGCACGTGAACCTCACGGCCCTCGGCGTCGTCGAACAGTCGGATGGAGTTGACCTCGCGGGCGTCGATCTCCTCGAGATTGACGCCGACCATCTTCTTGAGGCCGCCTTCGCGGGCGACCGAACCTTCGGCACCGGTCTCGCCGCCGAAGTAGAAACTGCTCAGCCAGTTACCGCGCTGCTCACGTCCACCGGCAATAGCGTCGAGGTCGTCTTCCATGCCTGCGGTGAAGTCGAAGTCGACCAGCCGGCCGAAGTGCGCCTCGAGCAGACCGACTACGGCGAAGGCAACCCACGCCGGAACCAATGCGCTGCCACGCTTGTAGACGTACCCACGGTCGAGGATCGTCTTGATGATCGACGAATACGTCGACGGTCGGCCGATACCGAGCTCTTCCAGGGTTTTGATCAGGCTGGCTTCGGTGTATCGCGCCGGCGGGTTGGTGCTGTGACCGTCGGGATCGAGCTTGGTCGCCGTGACTTCCTGGCCCTTGACCAGCACCGGAAGCCTGGATTCGGCGTCGTCGGACTGACCGCCCGCCTCTTCGTCGACGCTCTCGACGTAAGCCTTGAGGAAGCCCGCAAACACGATGGTGCGACCCGAAGCGGAGAACGTGCAGTCCTCGCCGGTACCGGCGGTGCCGGAAATGCGAAGCGTCAGCGTGGTGCCACGAGCGTCGGCCATCTGCGAAGCGACGGTGCGCTGCCAGATGAGTTCGTACAACTTGAACTCGTCGGCGTCGAGCTTGGAGTGCAACTGCCCCGGCGTCTGGAAGACATCGCCGGCGGGACGGATTGCCTCGTGCGCTTCCTGCGCGTTCTTGACCTTGCGGGTGTACTGACGCGGCGTCGGGTGGACGTATTCCGGGCCGTACAACTCGGTGGCCTGCGCACGAGCAGCAGCGATCGCCGACTCCGAAAGCGTCGTCGAGTCGGTACGCATGTAGGTGATGTAGCCGTTTTCGTACAGACGCTGCGCGATACGCATGGTTCGCTCGGACGTGAAGCGAAGCTTGCGACCAGCTTCCTGCTGCAGCGTCGACGTCATGAACGGCGGGTACGGCTTGCGCGTGTACGGCTTGTCTTCTGCGGACGAAACCGTGAGGTCAACGCCGTGCAAAGCCTCGGCCAGTCGACGCGCGTACGCCTCGTCCAGCACGGTGACGGCATTGCCCTTGAGCTTTCCGTCCGGTCCGAAATCGCGACCGGAAGCAACGCGGGAGCCGTCGACCGAGACAAGACGCGCACCGAAACTGCGTGGGCTGGCGTCGGCGCCGGCATCAAGCGTGGCGGAGATGTCCCAGTACGAAGCCGACTTGAACGCCATGCGCTCACGCTCACGCTGAACGATGACACGCGTAGCAACCGACTGGACGCGGCCCGCCGAGAGCCTCGGCATGACCTTCTTCCAGAGAACCGGGCTGACCTCGTAACCGTAGAGACGGTCGAGGATACGGCGGGTTTCCTGAGCGTCGACGAGGTCGATGTCGAGCTCGCGGGTGTCTTCGGCAGCGGCGCGAATTGCCGGTTCGGTGATCTCGTGGAAGACCATTCGACGAACCGGAATCTTGGGCTTCAGGGTCTCGAGGAGATGCCACGCAATGGCCTCACCCTCGCGGTCGGGGTCAGTTGCGAGGAAGAGTTCGTCGGCGTCCTTCAAGAGTGACTTGAGTTCGGCGACCTTGCCCTTCTTCTCCGGGCTGACGACGTAGAGCGGCTCGAAGTCGTGATCGACATTGACGCCGAGACGGGCCCATGGCTCGCCCTTGTACTTGGCCGGAACATCCGCCGCGCCGCGCGGCAGGTCGCGAATGTGACCGACCGATGCCTCGACTACGTAGTCCTTACCGAGGTAGGGAGCGATTTTGCGCGCCTTGGTCGGTGACTCGACGATCACGAGGCGACGAGGGTTACCGGACGCTCCCTGACCGCTGCCGTTGTCCGCTTTAGCCACCTGCTGCCCGAACCTTCCTTTGGACGATCACTGCCGTCGGCAGTTCTTCAGAACTAGACGTGTGGAGCAAGTTATACCCCGTGTCTCTCTTTACAGAGTGACATACCCGCAAGACATTCGTGCAGATCAGTACAGTATGGGCACCGTCAGACATGCGGCCAGGCGGCCTCGATGTCCACGTGACGGGGTGCCTCACCCAGATATTCGACGAGCTTGGTCAGCCGCTTCTTCCCCGCTATCCGAAGCCCAGGACCGGGCGTCCGGTTGCCTAGCTGAGTAGGTGCGATACCAACTCGCATCAAGGCTTGCGCCAACGGCGCGTGAGTCTGAGTCGCATGCGGATCGAGGCCGAAAACGAAGCGTTCGCCGTCTTCTTCCATTCTGCCGGACGAAACTGCCCAGACCCGGAGCTGGCGGGGATTCGGAACCCATCCAGAAGGCACCGACTTCACGGCGCCTTTGGTCCACTGCACGGACAGGGGCAGCAGTGCCGGCGTCGCCTGAGTTCGCACGAGCGGGCTTCCCTCATCACTGCGTGTCACTTCCGCCCCGAGTCCGCATTGCGCAATCAGTTCGGCGATGGCCTGCGCCCGCCAGTCTCGATCTACGACGATCGAGATCCGAGCACGATCTTCGTTTGTCACCACCTGACCGTGTCCGGCCAGCATGCCGGCCAGGTCCGTCACGGCAGGGGGAATCGACTCGGCGGAGAAAAAGGACAGTTGGCTCACAGAATGCAACGTAGGGCACGACGACCGTTGCGGCATAAATTAGGGGGACCAATACAAAAAGGTCTGTCTCCCATTGCGGCGAAGCAATGGGGGACAGACCTTGTCTTGCTCGTAAGAATCAGACTGCGCGAACGCCTGTCGCCTGGGGCCCCTTGTTGCCCTGCCCTACCTCGAACTCCACACGCTGGTTCTCCTCGAGGGTACGGAAACCGTTGCCCTGGATCTCGGAGTAATGAACGAAGACGTCTGCGGAACCGTCTTCGGGAGCGATGAAGCCGAAGCCCTTTTCAGCGTTGAACCACTTCACAGTGCCCTGTGCCATGCTTTTCCTTCTCTTTCTAACACCGGATTCGATGAACTGCGCTTATTTCAATCCACCGGGCCCGTTCCGGCCGCAGTACCAGCTGATTTCCCCCCAGGCTTGCATCCTCGCAGGAAAGGGCAAGAGCACCACGTCCGCAACAAAAGATCCTGCGAGCGTGCACTTTCTCAAGCCTACGAACACAGAAGCTGCGACCGGTTGTCAGTCAACCATGTTCTGCGCGTGCACAACAGTCGAAATACGTTAAGAATTTGCTACCGAAATCACCTGTTTTCGCCCTCCTCAGTCCGCCGCCACCCCGTGCCGCCACATCCACCGGCCGATGCGTATCATCAAAACTGCAGGTAACGGCAGTTTCGCACTGTCGGGACACCCGAACGCCGATCCCGGAGAATCACGTGAACGCAGCCTCCAGCCTTCCTGATCCCGACGCGGCGCCCAGCGAAACCTACGGGCAGATGCTCCTCGGTCGTGTCGTAGCCGGCGTGAGCGGAAACGAAGATCCGCTGACCTTTACCGCTCAACTACCAGCTCGCAAGGCCCGGTTCGCCGAATGGCCGGAGTGGTTGCACCCCAGCGTGGTCCGTTCCCTTCGCGAGCACAGTGTGACCGCTCCGTGGATCCACCAGCGCGCTGCCGCGGACCTTGCACACAGCGGAAACCATGTTGTGGTCGCCACCGGCACCGCCTCGGGAAAGTCGCTGGCATACCAACTCCCCGTCCTGACGGCGATGGCGTCGGATCCTCTCGCCACCGCGCTCTACCTCTCCCCCACCAAGGCTCTCGGCAGCGACCAACTGCGGGCCGTGCTGTCCCTCACCGACTTCGACGCCGAACTACGGGGAACCAATCCGAGCGCGTACGACGGGGACACGTCACAGGAACTGCGCACGTGGGCGCGCGAAAACTCCCGTTGGTTGTTCACAAACCCTGACATGCTGCACATCTCATTGCTCCGCACCCATCAACGCTGGGCGCACTTCTTCCGCAATCTGAAATACGTGATCGTGGACGAATGCCACTCATACCGCGGTGTCTTCGGATCGAATGTCGCCCTCATCGTTCGCCGACTGCGACGCATCGCGGCCCGATACGGCGCCGAGCCCACCTTCATCCTGGCCAGCGCCACCACCGCGGACCCCGGAATAGCGGCTTCCCGGTTGATCGGTGCGCACTGCACCGAGATCACCGACGACGGGTCACCCCACGGACCACGAACCGTCGCACTCTGGGAGCCTCCGCTCGTGCCGGCGCTCACCGGTGAGAACGGCAGCCCCGTCCGTCGCCCCGCCGGCGCCGAGGCCGCCCGGATCATGGCGGATCTGATGATCGAAGGCGCCCGCACACTCACCTTCGTGCGCTCACGACGCGGCGCGGAACTGACCGCCATGACCACCAAACGACTACTCGCAGAAGTCGACACCGATCTGGCCGAGCGAGTCGCCTCGTACCGGGCTGGATACCTCGCCGAAGACCGCCGGGAACTGGAAGCAGCACTTGCGGACGGCACACTACTCGGCGCGGCAACAACCAACGCCCTGGAACTGGGCGTGGATATCGCCGGGCTCGATGCCGTTGTCGTAGCAGGCTTCCCGGGCACGGTTGCCTCGTTCTGGCAACAGGCCGGGCGCTCCGGACGACGCGGTGAGGGCTCGCTGGTTGTCCTGATCGCTCGAGACGATCCCCTCGACACCTACCTAGTTCACCATCCGTCTGCCATCCTCGAGAAACCCGTCGAGGCCACCGTGACGGACCCCGGAAATCCCTACATCCTGGGACCACAATTGCTTTGCGCAGCAATGGAACTCCCACTCTCCGACGCCGAGGTCAGCTCGTTCGGAGCAATCGACGTCCTCAGCAAGCTCGCCGAAGAGGGCAAGATCAGGCGACGCACCCACGGTTGGTTCATCACCGCAGACGCCAACCCGCACGGTTCGCTGGATATCCGCGGCGGTATCGGCACCCAAGTAGCAATAGTCGACGGCGAGTCCGGGCGGATGCTGGGAACCGTCGACACCGGACGTGCGCCCGCCACCGTCCACCCCGGCGCGGTCCACATTCACCAGGGTGACGCGTATGTGGTGGACGAACTCGATCTCGAAGTCGGTCTGGCATTGGTCCATACGGAAAATCCGGATTGGACCACCTCGGCGCGCGAGACAACCGAAATCATCATCACCGAACAACTCGAACACAAGAATTACGGTGACATCACCGTGGCACTTGTGCGCGTCGAAGTGACCCA
This sequence comes from Rhodococcus sp. KBS0724, assembly GCF_005938745.2. Classification (NCBI taxonomy): domain Bacteria; kingdom Bacillati; phylum Actinomycetota; class Actinomycetes; order Mycobacteriales; family Nocardiaceae; genus Rhodococcus; species Rhodococcus sp. KBS0724. The sequence continues at coordinate 546,209 of NZ_VCBX02000001.1, read as the reverse complement.
TCAGGTTGTCGGATACCTACGACGCCTCAATTCCGGCGAAGTCCTCGATTCCATCGAATTGGATATGCCGGCCCATACGCTGGAGACCCGAGCCGTGATGTACACGATCACGCCGGAACTACTCGAATCCGTCGGCATCTCGCCGGAGCGGTTCCCCGGGTCGCTGCACGCAGCTGAGCATGCAGCGATCGGACTCCTCCCACTGGTCGCCATCTGCGACCGCGGCGACATCGGCGGCGTGTCAACGGCAATCCACGCCGACACCGGCCTGCCCACGGTATTCGTCTACGACGGACACGCCGGTGGCGCGGGATTTGCCGACCGCGGCCACAGTGAACTCTCACGCTGGCTCACCGCAACCCGCGACGCGATCACCTCGTGCGAATGCGCCAACGGTTGCCCGTCGTGCGTCTACTCCCCCAAGTGCGGCAACGGAAACGATCCACTCGACAAGGACGGCGCCGTGAAGATTCTGACGGCAATCATCGACACGATCAGCTGACTAGCCGACAGGACCGGCACGCGCCGACGCCTCCGCATCACCGATACCGAAGCGGGACAACAATACCGGCGCCCGCACCCGGGCAATGACATCCCAGTCCTCGACAGTGCACTCCGCGAGCACTGTGTGCATCCGCGTCGCAACGTCGGTTGCCGCGGCGCAGGCGGCCTCCACACCGCGCTCGAGCGCGCCGGCCCCCGCCAATGCCGAAAGATCCGCAGACGACTGGGCAGTGTGACGAGCGGTGACCGCCGAACCCACGTGCAGAAGCCCACCGGTCACCGCAACAATCCCGGCAAGCGCAATACACGAAAACACCGTTGCGATACCGTCGTCTGCCTGCAAAGTCATCAGTCCACTCCTGGTTCGACAGCAGCTACTGCTTCTGCGGTGATGTCCAACAGTGGCAGCAAGACGCTGTCGGCGCTCACCACCGCCACGGCAAATCCGTCCACGATCTGCACGGTAATCCGGGCGTCGGTGGGCGCGATTCGACGCGACGTGGTGATCGCGTTGTCCCGATCACCACGGGCCGTCAACCTCGCCGCCTCACGAGCAGCATCCACGCACCGAATCTGCATGGTCACCGCCAGAACCGCGCCGACGCACAGCACCACCACGGTGATTATCGAGGCGAGCACAATTGCCGCTTCGACCGTGACTGCGCCGCCATCGGATCGGATGCTCCTCGTGGACAACATCACACGGCTGTCTTGAGCGCTTTGTCGATGATCCCGGTAAGCGCAGATACTATGGAATCGCCAGTGACCACTGAATAGAGAACGGCCCCGAACGCCGCAGCCGCAATAGTTCCGATTGCATATTCTGCGGTGGACATTCCGTCGTCCTCGGCGACGAGCAACGTCAACCTCGCCGACAACTTTCCCATCAATTCGAACATCGTTTTCCCCTCCTGTAAGTCCACGACAGTTGTTCTGCCGCGGAAGAATCGCGGGTTCTTCTCAGATAAGCCCGTCACCGAGTACCGACGACGCCAATCCGATCACCACGGGCACTATCCCCAGCGCGAGAAACGCAGGCAGGAAACAGAGTCCGAGCGGACCACTGATCAACACGCCCGCGCGTTCGGCAGACGCGGCAGCAGCGTCCTCCGCGTCATCTCGACGGCGTTCGGCAAGTTCCGCCATCGAGACGGACAGCGAAGTTCCCGAGCGTGACGACCGGCGGGCCAGCCGGGCAAGCGATTCGGTGTCGGGGTCCAGTGCAGCTTCACTCCACGCCACGTCCGGATCGGCACCCAGTGTGAGCAGATCCGATACCCGCCGCAGAGTGCGATCCATCGGTGTCGGCGCTGTGTCGGCAACAGCTCCCACCGCCTCCGCAACCGGTAAGCCGCCTCGAAGGCATGCGGCCAGCAGGTCGAAACTTGCTGCGACTGCGAGAGGATCGCGAGCCGATGGCTCATCCTGCAGAACTGTATCCCCGGCCGCTCTGTCGAACATTGTTGCCATGCGTGGCAGCGACATTCGCGTGTCCGGAACCATCCACAACGACAACGCGATCGCCGTTACTCCCAGCCAGATCACGACGTCACCTTCGACGTGATCTTGTCGGTCCACAGCAGACCAAGAGCTACCAATCCCGTTCCGGCGACCAGCATCAGTCCGCCAACCCCACCCCCGAACAGCACCTGCAACGGAGCCGCCCCCATCAACTCACCTAACCCGATGCCGAGGACCGGTAAACCTGCCAGTACCGTCGCCGTAGCTCGTGCACCTGCAAGTCCAGCTTCGGTACGCTGACGGAAACGGTTGCGACCCAACATATCCGTCCGTACTGCTCCCAGAAGCTCGGCCAGCGCCAGACCGTATCGTTCAGCGACAGACCACGCTGACGCGACACGGCTCAACTCCTGGTCGACGAGCGAACCGTCGGATCGAAATGCGTCGGCTGCACTGCCACCCAACCGAGCTCGCGCCGAACCTCGACGAAATACTTCCCCGACTGCCCCCGAGCACTCCTCGCCGGCAACGGAACACGCGGATGCCGGATGCGCACCAATCCGCAACTCTGCAATCAGGATCTCCAAGCCGGCAAGCAGCAGCGTCAGCTCCGAGTCCCGCGCCAAGGCTGTTTTCTTCCGCCGAGCACGAAAGAGCGCAGTTCCCACTGCAATCGCGGCGGCAATCAATGCAGAGATACCTCCGAACAACGCACTCAGGCCTAGTGGCAGTGCAGCGGCAATCAGCGTCCACGGCACGGCGAACGATGCCGTCACCCGCGAATCTGCGAATTCGACAAGCCTGGAACGCGAATTCACCGTCGGAGCAACCATGACCGACAGAGCACACAGCAGTAGCGCGGCGCTCATGCCGGCAGTCCGTCCCGATTACTCAGCCCGTCCCGATCACGGAGCCGCAGCAGTCGCTCGAGTTGATCGCGGCCCGGACCCGCAGCCGGCCAGGCCTGGCTGATATGCACGTACCCGTCGGCGCCGCGGTTGACGACCCCGATCTGCTCGAGTCGCCGGGAACCGTCGGCGGAGCGGTGCACGTGCAGAACCACCTGGACGGCGGCCGCAAGTTGACTGTGCAATGCATTTCGATTCATTCCTCCCAACGCGGCCAACGCCTCCAACCGCGCCGGCACTTCCTCCGGTGAGTTCGCGTGGATGGTGCCTGCCCCACCGTCATGACCTGTGTTGAGGGCAGTCAGAAGGTCGATGACCTCGGCTCCCCGCACTTCCCCGACGACAATACGGTCGGGTCGCATCCGCAACGCCTGTCGCACGAGATCGCGTACCGTCACCTCGCCGACGCCCTCCACGTTCGGGGCCCGTGCGACGAGGCGAACCACATGCGGATGGGGCGGAGCCAATTCGGCCGCATCCTCGACACAGATGATCCGTTCCCTGGGATCAACCGCCCCGAGCACAGCCGCCAGCAAGGTCGTTTTGCCTGCGCCGGTTCCGCCGATCACAAGAAAGGCCAAACGGCACATGATGATTCGATCGAGCAGCGAGCGGGCTTCCGGTTCGATCGCACCCCGAGCGCACAATGCGTCAAGACCTTGCGTCGCCGGTCTGAGCACCCGTAGAGACAAGCACGTTCCGCCCTGCGCGACCGGCGCGAGAACAGCGTGCAATCGGACGCCGAAATGCCCGTCGCCGACTCCGCGCAACCGGCCGTCGACCCACGGTTGCGCGTCGTCGAGTCGCCTTCCGGCCGACAGGGCAAGCCGTGCTGCGAGGCGTCGCACCGCTGCCTCGTCGGCAAATTTCACACCCGTTCGTTCCAACCCCACTCCGCGATCGACCCACACCTGGTCCGGAGCAGTCACCAGGACGTCCGCGACTCCTGGTTCATGCAACAGAGACTCGAGCGGCCCGGCGCCGGTCAGCTCGGTCTGGAGAATTCGCACAACTTCGAGCAGATCGGTATCACCGAGCACTCCGGCGGACTCCGCCCTGACGGCGTCTGCGACCGTCGCCGCGGTCGGCTCCGCGGCTGTCGACATCGTCAACCGATCGCGGACCCGATCGAGCAGTTCAGCCGTGACCAGTTCTCTCATGCTGCAGAACTCCAGGAACGTGGACCAGCCGCGAGCCTGTCCAGAATCGCGTCAGCGCCGAGAGTCAGGGCGCACTTGCGTCGTAGTTCCAGCCCACCGCGTTCGAGCATCGACGCAAGCGAGCGGTGTCCCCGGACAACTGCGATCAACGGCAATCCGAGCAGGTTCGCGACGTCGGCCCCGCGGAGGCCACCCGGAGCTGGCCCTCGTACCACCACCCCGATATTCGAATTATGTTGCGCCGCCCATATTCCCACCTTTTCCGCAGCGACACACGCAGCCACCGTTGCGGGAACAATCATGACGACCGCATCCGACGCCTCCAACACGGCCTCACCCGGGGCGCCGCGACAACCGGAAACATCGCACACGACAAGACCACCGGATCGTCGGCCGGCATCGAGCACCGCCCCGAGCGCTGCGACCGAAGGACCACCGATCTCCCCTCGACTACTCGAGAGCACCCGCAGATGCTGCCCGCGCGCAGGCAGAGCATCACGAAGCGCTTCCGCCGACAATCGCCCACCCTCGACTGTCAACGCTGCCCAACGCACCCCCGGAACATTCTCGACACCGAGCACTACGTCGGCGCCGCAACCGAGTGCGTCGACGTCGACAAGCATCGTCGGGATACGACGAGCAGCCGATACCAAGGCGATCGCAGCGGCGCTCACCGAGGCACCAGCTCCACCGCACGCGCCGACAACTGCCACAACGGTGGCCTCGCCCCGGCTCACCGAATGCTCGGCCAGCACCGCAACCAACGCATTCTCGTCCGCAGGCAGGGTGAACACCGCCTGGGCGCCGATCGAGGTGGCGTATTTCCACTCGTCGAGCGTCGGTTCGGACTCACTGACGAGGAAGACGCGTGGACGCCTTGGGTTACGGCTCGAACACGCCCTGGCGTGTGCAATGTCGAGCACCACCGCGGACGCTCGGTTCCATTGCTGCCGCGACACCGGTTGCGGCCCCTCGTCCGCCGATTGATCAACGGCAGCGACGACGCGCCGCACGCTGGCAAGAATCAGCGGATCTTCGACCAACACAAGGACATCCGCGTCGACGTGCCCTGATTCCCCTGAAGTAGTCAAGTTCATGGGCACGAGCCTGCGCGTTGTCGGCGACAAAGAACAGATAGCCGAATCGAGCTGTGGACAACTCGGGTCCTGTGGATAACTCCCGCACCCGAGAAAGTCAAAACACCCGAGAAAGTCGACAACCCCCGCCTGGGGGGAGGCGGGGGTTGTCTTTGTCTGTTCAGCCCCGGGGGGTTGGGCTGAACAGAAGTCCGAGCTAGTCGAACTGCGGTAATCCTACACCGGTGTCGTGCGGAAAATGCAAGCCTGAACAGCGATGATTCGTAAGTGTCTCCGATGATTTCCTGGTTGCGATGACGCAACCGAACCTATCGTCGGACTATCCTCGGTAGCTGTGACCGACAAGCTTGGGAATGGACTGACAACCGGGCGGACTGCCGCTTTCTTCGACCTCGACAAAACCGTCATAGCCAAATCCAGCACGTTGGCTTTCAGCAGGCCGTTCTTCGCTCAGGGATTGATCAACCGGCGCTCGGTTCTCAAAAGCAGCTACGCGCAGTTCCTGTTCCTCCTCTCGGGCGCCGATCACGATCAGATGGAGCGCTTGCGTGCACACATCACCGCGATGTGCGCCGGGTGGGATGTGGAACAGGTCAAGTCGATCGTCGCGGAGACTTTGCACGACATCGTCGATCCTCTCGTCTACGCCGAGGCCGCCGACCTGATTGCGGACCACAAGTTGCGCGGCCACGATGTCATCGTGGTGTCTGCGTCGGGCGAGGAAATCGTCGCTCCGATCGCCAGCGCGCTGGGAGCAACACACTCGGTCGCGACGTCGATGAAGGAAGAGGACGGTCACTACACGGGCGAGGTCGATTTCTACTGCTACGGCCCCGGCAAAGTGGAAGCCATGGAAAAACTTGCAGCCGAGTACGGGTACGACCTCGCCGCGAGCTACGCCTACTCCGACTCGATCACCGATTTGCCGATGCTCGAGGCCGTCGGACACCCGAGTGCCGTCAACCCGGACCGCGCACTCCGCAAGGCAGCAGCCGGAAACGGTTGGCCCATACTGACTTTCTCGAATCCGGTCTCGCTTCGTGCTCGGCTGTCAGCTCAGTCGGGCACCGCTGTGGCAACTACTGCGGCACTCGGAATCGGAGCCGTGACAGCCGGTGTTGTGACGTTTGCACTACTTCGCCGAAAACGGTGAAACTTCAAGCCCACAAACAAAAATTGATACTTGCTGTGAGCCGCAACACAGGGTACAAAGGAGTTACGGAAGAACGGAAGGCCAGGAACGGCTCGGAAGAGAAGGACCGTTTCCCCAACCCGGATTCCCAGCACGGGCACTAGGGCACCCACGCGGAGCACAAGCCACTATAAGGGCAGAAGTGTTGTGGGCCTGCGAGATTCGTTCAATTTGAGCGAGGACTTCGCACAAGTTGCGGGGACGACCTCAAAATGGCGATCCCTCGCCGAGGCCATCCACACAACCCACCGAGCACGCTTGGTAACGAGTAGTCCGTGCTAACGGGCGGCGAAGTCGATAATCGGCAGCGCCGCCCGTTTTGTATGTGCTCTAGCTCGGTGTGGATCTAGCTCGGACTGGCAGCGTCGGCAATCGACGCTGCTTCACGAGCACCAGCCTCGAGCGCGCCGCAACACAGGATCACCCAACTGCCGACACCTTCCGGACGACCGGAAGCAAATCCCGCAGCTCCGTCGGAGTACGCCTGCGGCCTACGCAGCCAACTGACCTCAGGGACGCCGAGGTTATGTGGATCCAGTCCGGACGAGACCGCAACAAGTCGGGACGCGGCGCGCGCCACAATGCCGTCGGCGGTACCGAACGGGCTCAGTGCCAGCAATTCGCCGTGCACGACTGCCGCAAGAACGGGAGCCGGCGCCGAAGTTCCGCCCGTCACCAGTTGGGCGAGAGCGTCGAGACGCTCACCGACGCCCGGATCGATGCGAGGTCGCCCCAATTCGTCGGGATCCTCGACCAGATCTGCTGCCGCGAGTAGGTGCAACCTCGCCAAAGCCTGCAGCGGCGCCCGCTTCCACGTGGACTCCATCAGCGGCAGACCGTCACCGTCCAGCGCCTGCGCAACGCGCAGCGCTCCGGCGAGAATCGGGTCACCGGCCATCCCCTCTGCCGGCAACTCCGTCGACCCTCCCGCCAAGGACGCAGACGCCCGAGCAGCACGAACTGCAGCTTCGGCAGCCGTCGTGGGCCATCCGCGCCGGTTGGTCTTGTGCCGATGTACCTCACCAAGAGCGTCACGCGCATGATCGGCGGCGGCGCGAACACCGGAGAGATCGACGAGGGGCTGCAAGGGGTCCGTCACGATCAACGACGGTACCCTTGCAGCCCCTCTGCGGACTTGCCCACCTACCTGTTGTGTCAGCTTCCCAGCTTGATGGACCCGCCGGGAATCGCGTCGAGCAACTTACGGGTGTAGTCCTGCTGCGGATTGCCGAACACGTCGTCGATCGGTGCCGATTCGACGATCGAACCACCCGACATCACCAACACGTTGTCCGCGATCTGGCGAACCACGGCCAGGTCGTGCGTGATGAAGAGGTACGTCAACCCGAACTCTGCCTGCAGGTCATTCAGCAGGGTCAAGATCTGATCCTGAACGAGCACGTCGAGAGCGGAGACCGCCTCGTCGCAGATCACGACCTCCGGCTGCAAAGCCAGCGCGCGCGCAATTGCAACGCGCTGACGCTGTCCGCCGGAGAGCTCGTTCGGGAACCGTCGCATGACCGACTGAGGCAGACCCACCTTGTCGAGAAGTTCACGGACGCGAGCCTCACGCTCGGCTTTGGTCCCGACCTTGTGGGTACGCAGCGGCTCCTCGATCGTGCGGTAGATCGAGTACATCGGGTCGAGTGTGCCGTAGGGGTTCTGGAAGATCGGCTGCACTCGGCGACGGAACGCAAAAGTTTCCTTTGCGCCGAGTTTCGCCACGTCCTGACCGTCGAAGACCACGTTGCCTGCCGTGGGCTCGAGCAAGCCGAGGACCATCTGCGCGACCGTCGACTTACCGGAACCCGATTCACCGACGATCGCCGTTGTGGTTCCGCGGCGGACCTTGAAGGACACGTCGTTCACGGCAGTGAAGTCGGTGGTCTTGCGGAAACCCTTGCGCAGCTTGAACACCTTGGTCAGATGATCGACTACGAGAACGTCGTCGGTCGCCTTGCCGAAGGACTCTGACGCACTTTCCTCGGCCTTGACGGCTTCGGCAACCTCTTCCGCCTGTTCTCGAATCTCGGCGCGCACCACCGAGGAACTGAGTCGCTTCGACGCCAAGGACGGCGCAGCTGCGACCAGCTTCTGCGTGTACGGATGCTGTGGACGCTTCAGAATCTCCAGTGCCGGACCGGATTCGACGATGCGGCCCTTGCTCATCACGATCAGATGCTCGGCCCGCTCGGCGGCCAGGCCAAGATCGTGAGTGATGAGAAGAACGGCGGTGCCGAGTTCCGTAGTCAGACCGTCGAGGTGGTCGAGGATCTGACGCTGGACGGTGACGTCGAGTGCCGACGTCGGCTCGTCCGCGATCAGGAGTTTCGGACGAGCGGACAACCCGATCGCGATGAGTGCGCGCTGACGCATACCGCCCGAGAACTCGTGCGGGTACTGTCCCAACCGGCTCTCGGCTTCGGCGAGGCCGGCCTCCTCGAGCAGTTCGGCGGCCCGAACCTTGGCTGCCTTGCCCTTGGCAATTCCGTTGGCGGCCAGAGCTTCCTCGATCTGGAAGCCCACTTTCCACACGGGATTCAGATTCGACATCGGGTCCTGCGGAACCAAACCGATCTGACTGCCCCGGATGTGGACGAAGTCCTTCTCCGAAAGTTTCGAGATGTCCTTGCCGTCGAAGATAATCTCGCCTGCCGTCACCTTGCCGGTGCCGGGAAGCAGATTGATGATCGAGTGCGCGGTGGTGGATTTACCGGAGCCCGATTCGCCCACGATGGCGACCGTCTGACCCGGATACACGGTCAGGCTGACGCCTCGAACTGCCGGAACCGGACCGGAATTGGACTGGAACGACACCTCGAGATCACGAATCTCGAGCAACGGAGTTTCCTCCGAGGTAAGAGTTTCCTTGGTGGTCATCGTGCTCACCGCTTCCGCGACTTGGGATCGAGGGCGTCGCGCAGAGCGTCACCCATCATGATGAATCCGAGAACGGTGATCGCCAAAGCCGTTGCCGGGTAGAACAGAATGGTCGAACCCTGACGCAGCGTCACCTGAGCGTTGCTGATGTCGCCGCCCCACGAAACCTCGGTGGACGGAAGCCCGATACCGAGGAAGGACAGCGTCGCCTCGGCAACGATGTACGTGCCGAGCGAGATGGTGGCCACCACGATGATGGGCGCCAACGAGTTCGGGATGACGTGCCGGATCAGTGTCTTGAGCTTCGAGACACCCAACGCTTCCGAAGCCATGACATAGTCGTTGTTCTTCGCCGAGATCACCGCGCCTCGAGCAATTCTTGCCATCTGCGGCCAACCGAAGAGCGCCAGGACGCCGACGACGGTCCAGATGGTGCGATCGGTGAACAGCTGCATCAGGACGATGGCAGCGAGGATCAGCGGGATCCCGAAGAAGATGTCGGCGACGCGGGAGAGAATCGAATCGGTCCAACCGCCGTAGAACCCGGACAGCGCGCCGAAGATCACTCCGATCACCAGCACCGACGCAGTGACGCCGACGCCCACGAGTACGGATGCGCGAGCACCGTAGATGGTGCGCGAGTACACGTCACAGCCCTGGCGGTCGAAACCGAACCAGTGGCCGGAGGTCGGTCCCTGCATGCTGTAGGTGAGGTCGCAGAACCGCGGATCGGTGTTCGTGAACAAGCCCGGAAACGCTGCGATGACGATGACCGCGAGGATGATGATCGTCGAGATGATGAACAGGGGACGCTTGCGCAGATCGCGCCACGCGTCGGTCCACATACTCGTCGGCGCCTGATCGAGTTTGACGGCGTCCGTCTCCCCCGGTGCCGCAACTTCGGGCGGTGCCACGAAATGACTTTGCCGGACGGCGCGTCCGGTCTTCACGGTCTCAGACATAGCGGATCCTCGGATCGAGCGCGGCGTACAAGAGGTCGACGAGCAGATTTGCGATCAGGTAGACCACGATGAGAATGGTGACGAATGAAACCACCGTCGGCGCTTCACCTCTGGTCACCGCCTGGTAGATCGTGCCGCCGACGCCGTTGATGTTGAAGATGCCCTCGGTGACGATGGCGCCGCCCATCAACGTTGCGAGGTCGGCACCCAGGAACGTGACCACGGGGATCAGCGAGTTGCGCAACACGTGCACGCGAACCACTCGTCCGCGGGAAAGTCCCTTGGCGGTGGCGGTGCGCACGTAGTCGGCACTCAGGTTCTCCGCCACGGACGTTCGGGTCAGTCGCAGTACGTAAGCGAACGAGACCGAACCCAGAACCAGGGCGGGGAGCAGGAGATTCTTGAAGCTGGTGTTGCCACCGACCGTCGGCGGGACGATGCCCCATTTGACGCCGATGAAGAACTGGGCCAGGAAGCCGATCACGAAGATCGGGATGGCGATGAGAACGAGGCTGAACAGCAGGACGGTGCTGTCGAAGAATCCGCCCTTACGCAGGCCGGCGATGAGGCCGAAGCCGACACCGAAGACGGTCTCGACGATCAGTGCCATGAAGGCAAGTTTCATCGTGATCGGAAATGCCTGTGCCAGAACTTCACTGACGGGCCGTCCGGAGAACGACGTGCCGAAGTCCAGCGTGAAGATGCCCTTCAGGTACAGCAGGTACTGCTGATAGAAGGGGAGATCGAGGTGGTAGCGCTCCCGAAGCTGCTGCGCAACAGCCGGACTGAGCGCCTTGTCGCCCGCCAACGCGGCAATCGGATCACCGGGAAGCAGGAAGACCATGGCGTAGATCAAAAGAGTGGCCCCGAGAAAAACCGGGATCATTTGAAGCACTCGGCGACCGATGTACCAGAGCATCGGATCACCTCCTTGTCGATGATCGTGTACGTCAGCGGACAGTCCGGTGTGAACACGAGTTCGGGGCGGCAGGCAGGGCGCCTGCCGCCCCGAACTCACGTTTCAGATGCGGATCGTTCTACGCGTCAGTTCTTTTCGATGTCTTCGTAGACCGGAATGCCATTCCAGCTGATGGTCACGTTGGAGACGTTCTCCGACCATCCACTGGCTGCGTTGCGGTACCACGTCGGAACTGCAGGCAGGTCCTTGAGCAGGACTTCCTGAGCCTGGTCGAGCAGATCCTGAGCCTTGGCCTGATCGGTCTGGCCGGCCGATTCGCGCAGGAGGCGGTCGAACTCGGGGTTGGAGTAATCACCGTCGTTGGAGCTGCCACCGGTCTGGTAGTTCTGTGCCAGGAAGCCGTACTGCTGCGGGTAGTCACCCTGCCAGCCGGAGCGGAATGCACTCTGAATGGTGCGGTTGGTGGCTTCGGTGCGGATCTGAGCGAAAGTGGCGTACTGCTTGCCCTTCGCGTCGATGCCGAGGGTGTTGCGGATGCTGTTCGACGCGGCGTCGACCCATTCCTGGTGTCCACCATCGGAGTTGTAGGCGATCTCGAAGCTGCCGGACCACGGTGCGATGGCGTCGGCCTTGGCCCAAGCAGCCTTAGCTGCCTCGGGATCGAACTTCACGTTGCCGTTACCGGTCAGCGAGTCGTTCCAGCCCTCGATTGCGGGACTGGTGAAGTCGAGCGCAGGCGTCCTGGTCTTGTTGTAGATCTGCTGCGTGATCTGATCGCGGTTGATCGCCATCGAGATCGCCTGACGACGGAGCATGCCCTCTTCGCCGCTGAAGTGCGGCAGACGAGCCGGGATCGTGAACGTCTCGATGGTCGCCGACGGCTGGTTGACCGTGCGTCCGGCCAGGTCCGTCTCGAAGGTCGTGACGGCACTCGGCGGAACCTGGTCCAGAACGTCGACGTTGTTGGCCAGAAGGTCGGTGTACGCCGTGTCGAGGTTGTTGTACATGATGAAGTCGACGCCGGCGTTCTTCGGATTGCGGTTGCCGTTGTAGTCCGGGTTCACGACCGTGTCGATGCGGACGTTGTGCTGCCACGCGCCGGTTCCGTCGAGCTTGTACGGACCGTTGCCGATCGGATTCTCACCGAACGCGGTCATGTCCGTGAACGCGACCTCAGGCAGCGGGTAGTACGCCGTGAAGCCGAGGCGATCGGGGAACGCCGACTCGGGTTGCTTGAGTTCGATGGTGAAGGTGGAATCGTCCACGACCTTCAGACCCGACATCGTCTGTGCCGTCGGAACCTCGGCGGCAACTTCGTCGTAGCCCTGGATCGGATCGAAGAACGAAGCCTGAAGCTGAGCATTGGTGGAGAGGGCGCCGAAGTTCCACGCGTCGACGAACGACTTCGCAGTGACGGGGGTGCCGTCCGTGAAGGTCCAACCGTCCTTGAGCTTGACGGTGAAGTTCTGACCGTCGGTGCTCTCGATGGACTCGGCAACCTCGTTCTCCGTGCCGCCGGCGGCGGTGTACGAAACGAGACCGGCGAACAGGGAGTCGAGAACCCGACCGCCCTGGTTCTCACTCGTGTTCGTGGGGATGAGCGGGTTCTGGGGCTCGCCCGCCCAGGCGTTGACGACGCCGCTGGACGATCCGCCCGACGAATCGCCGGACGAACATGCCGTGATCAGCACTGCCGTCATTCCGAGCGCGACCGCGCCGGTCGCTATGCGTGAGATACGCAAAGGAATTCCTTCCACATCTAATAGACCCCGAGCATCCTCGTGGCCTGCCGACAGCCGTAACTGCCGGCGTCGTGTCGCCAACAACTGAAAGTGAACGTAACTTCGAGTTGTGGTCGAATAATGGTTTGACAATAGACACATCGAACGCGAAGCGCGCACCGCCCCCATTGTTGGAAATTTGGGGGTAATTGAATTCGGACACACTCATTCGTCGGCGGAAGCGACCACCCGTCGCAGCAATTCGACCGATCGTCGCAGGACAACGCGTTGCAACGTGATGCAACGGTGCGTTTGCGCGAGCTTGTGACTACCCTCACACGGAGTCAGAAAAGTGTCGATCAAAGTGGAAAGAAGGCCGTCAGCCATGACAAGCGCAGCCGAAACAGACGTCCCCCAGGCATATCCGCCGAGCGCAGAGTTCGCTGCGGCCGCCAACGCTGGACCGGAGTTGCAGGCTGCCGCAGATACCGACCGCCTTGCTTTTTGGGCGAATCAGGCTGAGCGCCTTCACTGGCACGAGAAATGGACAGACGTCCTCGACTGGACCGACGCCCCTGTCGCCAAGTGGTTCGTCGGCGGAAAACTCAACGTCGCCTACAACTGCGTCGACCGCCACGTCCTCGCCGGCAACGGTGACCGCGTCGCCATCCACTTCGAAGGCGAACCCGGCGACAGTCGCGACCTCACCTACAACGACCTCCTCGCCGAAGTCAGCCGCGCCGCAAACACTTTCACCGACCTCGGCCTCGTCGCCGGTGACCGCGTCGCCATCTACATGCCGATGATCCCCGAAGCGATCGTCACCATGCTCGCCTGCGCCCGCCTCGGACTAACCCACTCGGTCGTCTTCGCCGGATTCTCCGCCACCGCCCTGCGCTCACGCATCGACGACGCACAAGCCAAACTCGTTGTCACCGTGGACGGTCAGTGGCGACGCGGCGCCGCAGCACCCATCAAGAGCGCGGTCGACGAATCCGTCGCCGGCGCCGACTCGGTACAGAACGTGTTGGTGGTCAACCGAACCGGCATCGACGTCGAGTGGACGCCCGGCCGCGACCTGTGGTGGCACGAGACCGTCGCACAGGCATCGCCCGAGCACGAAGCGCAACCGTTCGACGCCGAACATCCCCTGTTCATCCTCTACACCTCGGGCACCACCGGAAAGCCCAAGGGCATCATCCACACCTCCGGCGGATACCTCACCCAAGCCTCCTACACCCACCACAACGTCTTCGATCACAAAGCCGGACAAGACGTTTACTGGTGCACCGCAGACATCGGCTGGGTCACCGGACACTCCTACATCGTCTACGGCCCCCTCTCCAACGGCGTCACCCAGGTCGTCTACGAAGGCACCCCCAACTCCCCCGACGAGCACCGCCACTTCAACATCATCGAGAAGTACGGCGTCTCCATCTACTACACCGCACCCACCCTCGTGCGCACCTTCATGAAGTGGGGCCGCGAGATCCCCGACGCCCACGACCTGTCGTCCATCCGCCTCCTCGGCTCCGTCGGCGAGCCCATCAACCCCGAAGCGTGGCGCTGGTTCCGTGAGGTCATCGGCGGCAACAAAGCGCCCATCGTCGACACCTGGTGGCAGACCGAGACCGGCGCGATCATGATCTCCCCGCTGCCCGGTATCACCGCCACCAAGCCCGGATCCGCCATGGCGCCGCTCCCCGGCATCTCAGCCAAGATCGTCGACGACGACGCCAAGCCCCTCGGCCCCGGAGGCAACGGCTACCTCGTCCTCGACGAGCCGTGGCCGGCGATGCTCCGCGGCATCTGGGGCGACATGGACCGTTACCGCGACACCTACTGGTCCCGCTACGCCGAAGAAGGCTGGTACTTCGCCGGTGACGGCGCCAAGTACGACGAGGACGGCGCCCTGTGGGTCCTCGGCCGCGTCGACGACGTCATGAACGTCTCCGGCCACCGCATCTCCACCTCCGAAGTGGAATCGGCACTGGTCAACCACCACGGCGTCGCTGAAGCCGCCGTCGTCGGCGCCGCCGACGAAACCACCGGACAGGGCATCGTCGCGTTCGTCATCCTGCGTGAAGGCGTCGAAAACACGGGCGAGGTCCTCATCGCAGAGTTGAAGGCTCAGGTCTCCACCGACATCAGCCCGATCGCCAAGCCCCGCCAGATCACCATCGTGCCGGAACTCCCGAAAACCCGATCCGGCAAGATCATGCGCCGCCTCCTACGCGACGTAGCCGAAGGCCGCGACCTCGGAGACACCTCAACCCTGGTCGACCCCAAGGTATTCGACGCAATTCGCGGTAAGTAGAGCCCTGCAGCCTTGTGCGCCTTTGTCAACCGCCCGCGGTTGACAAAGGCGCACAAGGCGAAGCCCCCTCCGCAACATGGGCGACACATTTCAATCATGCCCACGTAATGACAGCTCCCTAAGTTGAGTGCCTGCAGCACACACAAGGGGGAGTGATGTCATGACAGCAATCAACGAGCGACCGTCCGGCGTAGCACCGAATACGACTCGAGCCGGCGAGAACACAGCACTGAAGGAAACATTGGAGGACTACACCCTCCGATTTGCTCCACGCAGCTACCGCAAATGGGGAACCGGCGTTGTTGCGACGTCCGCACTCGGCGGAATCGCGTACCTCGCGGACTTCTCGATCGGTGCCAACATCGGCATCTCGTACGGCACCGGTAACGCACTCTGGGGAATTGCGGTATTTGCCGTTGTCATCATGGCCACCGGATTTCCACTCGCCTACTACGCCGCGCGATACAATATCGACCTCGACTTGATCACGCGCGGAAGCGGTTTCGGCTACTACGGCTCGGTGGTCACCAACGTCATCTTTGCGACGTTCACGTTCATCTTCTTTGCACTCGAGGGTTCGATCATGGCCCAGGGTTTGAAACTGGGGCTCGGGATTCCACTCTCGATCGGGTACGCCGTCTCCACTCTGATGGTCATCCCACTGGTGATCTACGGAATGAAAGCTCTCGCAAAGCTTCAGGTGTGGACCACACCGTTGTGGCTGGTCATGATGGTGCTGCCGTTCCTGTATCTGCTGTTCAAGCACCCCGATTCGGTGAGCGCGTTCTTCGCGTTCGGCGGCGAGGACGGAGCGAACGGCAAGGGCATCAATTTCGGATCCGTGATGCTGGCCGCTGGTGTTTGTCTGTCCCTGATCGCTCAGATCGCCGAGCAGATCGACTACCTACGGTTCATGCCGCCCAAGACCCCCGAGAACACTCGCCGCTGGTGGGCCGCAGTGATTCTCGCCGGACCAGGCTGGGTCGTCTTCGGCGCGTTCAAACAGATCGTCGGACTGTTCCTGGCCGTATACATCATCGCGAACGTCGTCGACGGTTCTTCGATCGCCAACCAGCCTGTGCACCAGTTCCTCGAGATCTACCAGGACATGATGCCGCACTGGCTGGCCATGACACTGGCCGTGATCCTCGTGGTCATCAGCCAGATCAAAATCAACGTCACCAACGCGTATTCCGGCTCGCTGGCCTGGACCAACTCGTTCACCCGCGTCACCAAGACCTACCCGGGACGCATGATCTTCGTTCTGGTGAACCTGGCGATCGCACTGATCTTGATGGAAGCCAACATGTTCGAATTCCTCAACACCATCCTCGGCTTCTACGCCAATTGCGGCATCGCCTGGGTCGTAGTGGTCGCGTCCGACATCGCAATCAACAAGTACTGGTTGAAGCTCTCCCCGAAGGTGCCCGAGTTCCGACGCGGAATGCTCTACGACGTCAATCCGGTCGGCTTCGTGTCGATGCTGCTCGCTGCCGGCATCTCGATCCTGGTGTTCTTCGGCGCATTCGGTTCGGCAATCAAGCCGTTCTCACCGATCGTCGCCATCGCGATCGCACTCGTGATGCCCCCGATCCTGGCCATCGCCACCAAGGGCAAGTACTACCTACGACGCACCGACGACGGTATCGACCTGCCGATGTTCGACGAGTACGGAAACCCGTCGGGTGAAACGCTGATGTGCTGTGTCAGCGGAATCGAGTTCGAGCGTCCCGACATGCTTGCGTCGAACATTCCCGGCCCGAACGGCGAGAAGCAATACATCAGTTCGCTAGCGCTGAGCACCGACAAAACGGGCAAACACGTCTTGCCGGCCCAGTTCTGAAAACTGCTGTGCGCCTTTATTAACCGCCCGCGGTTAATAAAGGCGCACAGCAGGGTTACGCCCCTACATCATCGAGCGATTCGTCCTTCGTCTCCCGCATGACGAGCAGTGCGACAAACGTCAGAGCCGACGCGACGAGTAGGTAGATCCCGACCCAGCCGACGCCGTAGTGGTCGACCAGGTAGACCGCGATGAACGGCGCTACTGCCGCACCGAGGATGCTTGCGGTGTTGTAGGCGATACCGGAACCGGTGTATCGGACGTTGGTCGGGAACAGTTCCGGGAGAACAGCACTCATCGGTCCGAAGGTCAGACCCATGAGGATCATGCCCACAACGAGGAAGGCCAGCATGCGGCCGTCACTCATCCCGTCGGTGTGCAGGAAGAGTCCGAACGTGAGGCCGAACAGCATCATGGTTCCGGTGATGACGAGCAGCGTGATCCGTCGACCGTAGCGGTCGGCCAGCCACCCGGAGACCGGGACGGCAGCTGCGAAGAACACAACCGCGATGAGCTGCAGGACAAGGAAATCCGTGTACTTGAAGCCCGCTCCCGTGCCACCTTCCGCTGCGGTTTTGCCGATTCCGTAACTCAGGACCCACGTGGTCATGAGGTAGAACAGCGTGTAGGTGGCGAGCATGACGAACGTGCCGATGATCAGCTGACGCCAGCTTGTCTTGAATACCTCGGCGAGGGGTGTCTTGACCTTCTCGCCGCGCTCGACTGCGCGGGCGAACACCGGCGTTTCCTCGAGCCGCAGACGCACGTACAGGCCGATCATCACCATGATTGCGCTGAGCAGGAACGGAATTCGCCAGCCCCACGAGAGGAATGCTCCGTCGAGGTCCGGGTTCGCGCTGTCGTGGTCCATCATCAACGAGATGGTCAGGAAGAGTCCGTTGGCAAGGAAGAAGCCGATGGGTGCGCCCAACTGTGGCCACATGGCCGCCCAGGCGCGTTTGCCTTCCTTCGCGGTTTCGGTGGCAAGCAGTGCTGCTCCGGACCATTCACCGCCGAGGCCGAGCCCCTGACAGAAGCGCATCAGGGCAAGTAGTGCTGGGGCGAGCAAACCGACTTGAGAATAAGTCGGCAGCAGGCCGATGAGGAAGGTTGCGACGCCCATCGTGAGGAGCGAGCCGACGAGTGTCGCCTTGCGGCCCACCCGGTCGCCGAAGTGACCGAACAGGATCGAGCCGAGCGGACGCGCCACGAAAGCCAGACCGAATGTCGCCAGCGACGCGAGGAGCGCGGTGGTGTCGTTGCCTTTGGGGAAGAACAGAAGCGGGAAGACCGACACCGCTGCTGTTGCGTAAATGTAGAAGTCGTAGAACTCGATCGACGTGCCGATCATGCTCGCGACAACGATCCGGCGGCGAGGTACGCCGCCGACAGTTTCACCGCCGGCTGGCGTCGGCGGGTTCTTACTCAGTGACGTGCTCACGCGTGGTGCTCCTGCAGCTATACGAACATTGCCCAATTGGTGGGATGAATCTCAGTCAGTAGGAATTGAACACCCTGCGCGTTTTCCCGCGCAAATTCGGGTTTTGGACCGAATCCGCGATAAAATTCCGTAAAGGTGAGCCGGGAAGTCTGGTCGGCACGTG
Organism: Rhodococcus sp. KBS0724; assembly: GCF_005938745.2. Taxonomy (NCBI): domain Bacteria; kingdom Bacillati; phylum Actinomycetota; class Actinomycetes; order Mycobacteriales; family Nocardiaceae; genus Rhodococcus; species Rhodococcus sp. KBS0724. The sequence continues at coordinate 527,641 of NZ_VCBX02000001.1, read as the reverse complement.
ATTCGTCGCGTCCACATGTCTGCCAACCGAACAAAGGCGTTGCACCCGCGTGATCTCCACACTGCGTTCCGAACTGTCCCGATACCTCCGCACCGAAACCGTCGGCGGCTCGATCCTGCTGATCGCCGCCGCCATTGCTCTGATCTGGGTGAATTCACCGCTCGGCGACAGTTACCTCGCGCTGCGCGACTTCCAGATCGGACCGTCGTCACTGCATCTGAACCTGAGTCTCGGCACCTGGGCGCAAGACGGTTTGCTGGCCATTTTCTTCTTCGTGGCCGGGCTCGAACTCAAACGCGAGCTAGTTGTCGGCGAGCTCTCCGATCGCAAAGCCGCAGCGCTTCCGATCATCGCAGCATGTGGCGGAGTTCTCGTTCCCGCGCTCATCGCGGCATCGATCGGCTTCGGCACTCCGGGGATGGACAAGGGCTGGGCGATCCCCGTCGCCACTGACATCGCGTTTGCCCTCGGCGTCCTCGCCCTGACCGGTTCCCGGATTCCGGCCAGTGCCCGCGTGTTCCTGCTCAGCCTTGCGGTAGTCGACGACCTTCTGGCCATCATCTTGATCGCGGTGCTGTTCACCGCGTCGATCGCGATGTTGTGGCTACTCACCGCCGCGGCGGCGCTGGCCGTGTACGCCTACGCCCAGCACAAACGCATCACGACGCCGTTCCTCTATGTGCCGCTTGCCTTGCTCACTTGGTATTCGATGCACGAGGCCGGTATCCATGCCACCCTCGCCGGCGTCGCACTCGGTCTACTCACTCGCGTTGTCCGCGACAAGGACGAGGAATACGCCCCCGGCAGCCGACTCGAACATCGCATCCAGCCGTACTCCGCCGGCTTCTGCGTTCCGGTGTTCGCACTGTTCGCGTCCGGCGTTCCCATCAACGCCGAGGTTCTCGGCGACATCTTCACCGATCCCGTCGGGCAATCCGTTTTTGTCGGCCTCCTCGTCGGCAAAACTGTGGGAATCTTCGGAATTTCCCTGCTCGCGATCAAATTGGGCATAGCCACGAAACCCAAGACACTCGAACACAGAGACATGTTTGCCCTCTCAGTGCTCGGTGGCATCGGGTTCACCGTTAGCCTGCTTGTAGCAGACCTCGCACTGGACGGGGTCGGCGATGGCAGTGAGGCCGAAATAGCGAAGGCCGCAGTTCTCGTGACATCGTTGATAGCGTCGCTGATCGGATCAGCGCTGCTGTGGCGACGTGGACGGGTTCATGCGGCGCGAGCCGAGGCCGATGCCAGAGCCACAGACGCGAGAGAACTACCTGGAGAGGTCGACAAGTGAGCGTGACCAACGGAGAGAGCCAACGCTTCACCGGAGATGGGGTGCCGAACACGGTGTCGTCCATTCCTCTCACCGACGTAGACGCCCGGACACCGGCTGAGGCCTCGATCGGCGCGCTGGTCAGGGATGCGACGGCTCAGGTTTCGACACTGGTGCGTGCCGAGGTCGAGCTTGCCAAGGCCGAAGTCACCGGTGAGGTCAAGAAGGGTCTGCAGGGCAGCGTCTTCTTCATTCTGGCCTTCACTGTTCTGCTGTTCAGTTCTTTCTTCTTCTTCTTTTTCCTGGCGGAACTGCTCAGCGTCTGGCTCGAGCGTTGGGCCGCGTTCCTGATCGTGTTCCTGATCATGGTGCTGACCACCGCGGTACTGGCGCTTCTCGGTTATCTGCGGGTTCGCAAGTTGCGGGCTCCCGAGAAGACGATCGAATCGCTCAAGGCCGCGAAGAGCGTCATTCCCGGCAGCCACGACGACACAAAGCCGTCGGTCGACTTCAACGCGCGCAGGTAACGAAGCAGCTGTGTCAGCCCCAGATCCATCCACCGTCAGATTCGACGGCCCCTGGATTCACCGGGACATTCACGCCAACGGCATCCGGTTTCACGTCGTCGAGGTCGGCGACGCTGAGCCGGATGCTCCGTTGGTTGTTCTCCTGCACGGTTTTGCCGACTTCTGGTGGTCGTGGCGTCATCAGCTGACGGCACTGTCCACCCAGGGCTTCCGAGTAGTTGCCATCGATCTGCGTGGCTACGGCGACTCCGACAAACCGCCACGCGGATACGACGGTTGGACGTTGGCCGGCGATGTGGCCGGGCTGATCCGGGCGATGGGATACGGCAAGGCCACGCTGATCGGTCATGCCGACGGCGGCCTGGTGTGCTGGGCAACAGCGATCCTGCATCCACGTCTGGTTCGGTCGATCGCTCTGGTGTCGTCGCCGCATCCGCACGCGCTCAAACAATCAGTCCTCCGCGACCGCTATCAGCGCAAGGCCCTCTTCCCGTCGTTCCTCGCGAATCAGCTTCCGTTCCGCCCGGAACGGCGTCTGACAGCCGACAACGGAGCCGAAGTTGAGCGTCTGGTGCGTTCGCGCTCGGGTCCTGGCTGGCCCGAGCAGACCGAGTTCGACGACGTTGTATCGAAATTGCGCTCGGCGATTCGCATCCCGGGGGTCGCGCACTCGACGTTGGAGTACCAGCGGTGGGCGTTCCGAAGTCAGCTCCGCACCGAGGGACGCCGGTTCATGCGTCTGATGGATCAGACTCTGCACATTCCGATCCTGCAGATACACGGCGAACTCGACCCGTACATTCTCACTCGGACAATCCGACGCGGTCGGCGTTGGGCGCCTGGCGAACAGTTGCACCCCGTCCCCGGAGTCGGTCATTACGCCCACTGGGAAGCCCCACAGCGCGTCAACGACGCGCTCCGGGACTTCCTGGCAGCCGACTAGCTACTCAGAGGATGCAGACGCCGGTGGAGACGGGCGTCGACGCGCTTTCCGCCATGGCGAGTTGGCGCGAGACCTCATTGGCAGTGAGTACGAACCCGGTGTCGCTGTCGTCGATGGCAGCGCCGAACACGACGCCGAGCACCTCGCCCTGATCGTTGACCATGGGCCCACCGGAATTCCCCTGTCGAATCGATCCACGAACCGTGTACACCTCACGTTGTGTGGTGCCGGCCTTGTAGATGTCCGGGCCGTTGAGGTTCAGGATTTCGCGGACACGAGCCGCGCTGGCCGTGTACGGACCACCACCCGGATATCCGAGCACCAGTGCGTTGTCCCCGGTTTGAGCGGGTTGTGCTGCGAACGGCAGAACCGGCGCCTCGAGTCCAGGCACCGCGAGGATCGCGATGTCGACGGAGGAGTCGAAGAGCACAACCTGAGCGGGGAGTGCGCCCTGCATCGTGTCGACGGTGATGCTCTCGGTACCCGCCACGACGTGCGCGTTGGTCATGACACGCTCAGGAGCGACGATGAACCCGGAACCTTCGAGTGCACGCTGGCAGCTCGGCGCGACGCCGTTGATGCGCAGGACACTCGGACGCAACTGAGCGGCCAGCGGGCTCGCCAGGACACTCGCGTCGGGTGCTTCCACTTCAGTGATGGGTGTGCGGCCGAACGGACCGATGACATCGGGCAATCCCGATGTGTCGAGCAGCGCCGAGAATTCCGCCGGAATCTGCCTCAACCATTGCGGCGCGAGGTCGTCGACACCGGCCAGCACGTTCGAGCCGCGGACTGCTGCTGCGACGTTGGGCTGAGACGACGACGTCAGCGGAATGGCCAGCAGCCACGCGGCAACCACCACGGCAACGGCTTGAAGCCCTGCGCCGATCACACTGTCCACCGATCTCGCGGCCGGGGAATGCATACCGCTACGCGCGGCTCGGCCCAGAACCATGCCGGCAACTTCGCCGATGATCACCAAAACGACGATCAGTGAAATACCGGCGAGGATGCGCAACTTGCCCTCGGTTACGTGCACCAGGACATGCGGTGCCAGGAGAATTCCGGCAACAGCACCCAGAATCACACCGACAAAGGCCAACGCCGACGCCACCGCGCCCTGACGCCATCCCGATGTCGCGGCGATGAGCGCCACCACCACGATCGCAAGATCGACCCACCGCGAACCTGTCATCGGGGAACCGCCGAATCTTCGATGTCTTCGCCCAGTTCTGCGAGCGCTGTGTCCAGGTCACGCACGTCGTGATGATCCCAGGGGATTTCCCAGCCGGACACCTCGAAGAGCCCCGCGAGTATTCCGGCAGTGAAACCCCATACGAGCATGCCGTCGGCCGTGAACGCCGGGCCTTGGTACCCGGCCTGGTGACGTACCTGGAAGCGGTTGTCCGGGTCGAGCAGAGTGCGCAGCGGAACCCGTGCGACGCGGCCGACCTCGCCGGAATCCTGGATGCCCACGGTCACCGGATTTTCCCAATAGGCGATCACCGGAGTCACGTCGAATCCGGACGGTGGAATGAATATCTCGGGCAGCGTCGCCAGCGGGAGTACCCCGCTCGGGTCGAGACCTGTTTCTTCCTGCGCCTCGCGCAGCGCTGTGCCGATCGGACCGTCGTCGCCTTCGTCGGCGGCGCCGCCGGGAAAGGCGACCTGCCCACTGTGCTGACGCATGGTCGACGCCCGCTGTGTCAGCAGTACGTCGGCGTCGTCCGGCATCCCACCGAGGCACAGAGGATCGGCTTCCCGGGATCCTCCGAAGAGAACGAGTACCGCAGCGGGCCGGGTTGCCGTCCCGCGTGGCGGACGACGGTCGAGCACCGGGTTGAGCCGATGTGGATCAGTGGGCTGGGTGCTGGATACGGCACGTAACCATTCGGGAACCGATGAGCTCATACGACAACTCCCAAATACTGCGCCGTGGCGGCAGCTATCTCATCCGCACTGCGGAACGGTTGAGGCAACACTTTCGCGACGGTTCCGTCGGGACGAATGAGCACCGAGACCGGCAGCACGGGTGGCGCGCCGACGGCTATCTGCACCTTGCTCGAGCCGTCCTGAACGCCGGGTAAGCGAACGGAATAGTCGATCAGTCGGGTCAAAGCATTTTCCTGGTTCGGATCGGAATGCACGGTCAGCACAGTCACACTGTCCCCCGCGCGATCCGCAAATTCCTGCAAATGCGGCAGTTCTTCGGCGCATGGCGCGCACCAGTAGGCCCACAGGTTCAGCAACGCGGGCTTACCTCCCAGCGCGGCAGCAAGATCGACAGAGCTTCCGTCGGAAACACAGTCGAGAGTGATTCCGGTGAGCGCGGCGCCGGCCGGAGCTTCGGCGGTAGGCGTCGGGCACGCTGCCAGTCCGGCTTGCCCGCGAAGCTGATCGAGCGATTCGGACGACGGCGTGAACGTCGGCGGCTGGTAAGCGGACGTCGAGGAACCGCCAGTCGAAACCGGGGTGTCCTCTCCCCCGCGCGGCCAGATCGCAACAGCGAGCGCAACAACAACCGCAAGCACGACAAGGGACCACCGAGCAGCATTGGACATGTGGGTCACAACCCGGCCAGAGCGAGCAGATGCTCCGTCTCCGGACCCTTCACCAGCGCGGCAGCCTCCGCTTTGTCGGTGGGGCCAAGGCCGTACGACGGGCAGTCCTTGGCCAGCACGCACACTCCGCACGCCGGCTTACGCGCATGACAGACGCGTCGTCCGTGGAAAATCACACGATGTGACAGCAGGGTCCATTCCTTACGTTCGATCAATGCCCCGACGGCATGTTCGACCTTGACGGCATCTTCTTCGTCCGTCCACTTCCACCGACGAACCAGTCGTCCGAAGTGGGTGTCGACGGTGATTCCCGGGACGTCGAACGCATTTCCCAGAACCACATTGGCTGTCTTGCGACCGACTCCCGGCAACGTCACGAGGTCGGCAAGTTTGTTGGGCACTTCGCCGTCATAACGCTCGAGCAGTGCCTGACCCAATCCGATCAACGAGTTGGCCTTGTTCCGGTAGAAGCCGGTTGACCGGATGTACTCCTCGAGTTCGGTCCGGTCGGCTTCTGCGTAGGCCTTGGCGTCGGGATAACGGGCAAAAAGAGCTGGGGTGACCATGTTGACGCGGACGTCAGTGCACTGTGCCGACAGGATGGTCGCCACCGTCAACTCGAGGGGCGTCGTGAAGTCGAGTTCGCAGTACACGTGGGGGAAGGCGACGGCTAGTTTCCGGTTCATCCGGCGCGCGCGACGGACGAGCGCCAACGGGGTTTCCTCGCCGCGAGAGCCGCCAGACCGGCGGGTCGCTGAGCGCTCGGTCGGGGTGGTCTGCACTCAAACAACTGTACGGATACGCCCCGACATGACATTTGGTCGTGTCGATTCCGAGATATTGGCCGTGTTTACTTTCCTCTATGCAAGGACTCGCCGTGATTCTCTTCCCAGTGCTGTTGATGCTTTTTGCGCTGGCCATGGAGCGGGTCGAACGGAGATTGCGTCGACTCTCCGTTCGGGAGAACGAAGTGGCGGAGTTCCTCGATCAGGCCGGTCCCGACGACGTCGCGTCGCTGGCCACCGATGGGTTCCCGCACGCGTTTGCCCGCTTCCACCTGCGCCGGAAGGGTCGATCAGCCAGCGCTCCGCGGCAATCGGGCGGCGGCGAACTGCCTACCCGCTAGGCGATCGACGAGTCATACAAGGTAGTCACTTTTATTCGCCATCAGGATAATTTCGACGCTTTCGTGGCATCAATCACTCGTGCCGAGCGCGTGGGACGTAGACTTCGATGCCGTACCTGTTGTATTCAACACGGATTGTGTCGGACGCAGCGTCTCGCTCGCACGAGCGAACGCCTGCGTGTGGGCGGTTCGTGCGTACAAACCAAGCACAACCGGGTACAAAGTTAGATAGCGCAAAAAATGACACCACAAACGAACAAATCCCAACAAGGAGCGCACGTGGACGACGTCCTGGCAAGAGCCGGCATCTTCCAAGGAGTCGAGCCCTCAGCGGTAGCGGCGCTGACCAAGCAGCTGCAGCCCGTCGACTTCCCCCGTGGACATGTCATCTTCAACGAGGGTGAACCCGGTGACCGCCTGTACATCATCGTGTCCGGCAAGGTGAAGATCGGTCGACGCTCACCTGACGGTCGCGAGAACCTGCTGACGATCATGGGTCCGTCCGACATGTTCGGCGAACTGTCCATCTTCGACCCCGGTCCCCGCACCTCGACGGCCACCACCGTCACCGAGGTTCGTGCCGTGAGCATGGACCGCGACGCTCTCAAGGCTTGGATCCAGCAGCGCCCCGAAATCGCCGAGCAGCTGCTCCGCGTTCTCGCACGTCGCCTGCGTCGTACCAACAACACACTCGCGGACCTGATCTTCACGGACGTCCCCGGCCGTGTCGCCAAGGCACTGCTGCAACTCGCGCAGCGCTTCGGCACTCAGGAAGGTGGCGCACTGCGCGTCACTCACGACCTCACGCAGGAAGAGATCGCCCAGCTGGTCGGCGCTTCTCGTGAGACCGTCAACAAGGCGCTCGCCGATTTCGCTCATCGCGGATGGCTGCGCCTCGAAGGCAAGAGCGTCCTGATCTCGGATTCCGAGCGTCTGGCTCGTCGCGCACGCTAGTTCTTCCTTTTCGGCTCTTTCGGCCGCTCCCACTCCGGTGGGGGCGGCCGAAATTGTTTCTGGACTTCGATTGTACCTATCAGTACAGTTTGTACCGATAGGTACACATCCGAATCGAGAGGTCGCATCATGACTGTGCGAGCACCCATTCCGCCCTTCACCTACGAAACCGCAACCTGGAAGGTTCGCCTTGCCGAGGACGGATGGAACTCACGCGACCCCCACAAGGTTTCACTGGCGTACACACCGGAGAGCTGGTGGCGCAATCGGTCGACGTTCGTCACCGGCCGATCCGAGATCGTCGAACTTCTGACCGAGAAATGGAACCGTGAACTGGACTACCGCCTGATCAAAGAACTGTGGGCTCACGGCGACAACCGCATCGCGGTTCGATTTGCGTACGAGTGGCACGACCGGGGCGGGCAGTGGTTCCGCTCCTACGGCAACGAGAACTGGGAGTTCGACGCCGACGGCCTCATGCACCATCGTCACGCCAGCATCAACGACGTCCCCATCGCGGAATCGGAGCGAAAGTTCTTCTGGGACTCGACCGGACCACGCCCGCACGATCATCCGGGCCTGAGGGAGCTGGGCCTGTGATGAAAGGATGATCACATGGCGAGACAGGTAGCTGAACGCTCCGACACGATCCCCGCCCTCGCGGGCGTGTTCCGAACGTACGGGTTCGACGGAGCCAGTCTGGCGATCATCGCCGAACACACCGGTTTGGGCAAAGGCAGCCTCTACAACTTCTTTCCGCGCGGGAAGGAAGAGATGGCAGAGGCAGTACTCGACGAGGTCGACCGATGGTTTCGCACCGAGGTCTTCGAACCGCTTCGAGCAGAGTCGGTTCCACCGGCGCAGCGCATCGCGAGCATGTTCGCTACTGTGGCCGACTATTTTCGGTCAGGGGAACGCATTTGCCTGTTCGGCGCATTTGCACTCGGCGAAGAACGAAACCGCTTCGGCGCCAGGGTGCGAACCTACTTCGACGAATGGATCGCCGGACTGACAACCGCGCTTGCCGGCACCGATGATTCCACCGGACTTGCCGAAGAAGCAGTGGCCGGGATCCAAGGCGCGATCGTGATGTCCCGAGCACTGGATGACGACGCCGCGTACAGCCGGGTGACGATGCGACTCGAAGATCGACTGGTACAGGCCCTCTCGCCGTAATGCATACCGCACGACCACAAAGGCATTTGTGCCGCGGCATTCAGCTGGCATGCTCGACAATGCACTCTCGAACCGACAGGCCCACGGAGAAGGGAACCCATTGCCCGAGTCTGAGACGGTGATCGCATCCACAACTTCGGGGAAGGTCCGCGGCCGAAAGCGTGACGGGTCGTACTACTTCGGTGCGATTCCCTATGCCAGCGCCTCGCGATTCGAGAAACCGCGGCCAGTGGAACCGTTCTCCGACGTGTTCGACGCCACAGCTCCCGGAACGGTGTTCCCCCAACCACCTTCACGTCTCGAACGGATCATGGGACCACCGCACCCCGATCCGGAGCAGAGCGAAGACAGCTTCACCGTCACCATCACCACCCCCTCGTTGACCGGAAGCCGACCCGTCATGGTGTGGCTGCACGGCGGTGGATACTCCAGTGGCGGCGGCTCCCTACCCTGGTACGACGGCGGTTCGTTGTCGTCCGAAGGCGACGTCGTCGTGGTGTCGGTCAACTATCGCGTCGGCGTGCTCGGATACCTCCTTCTCGACGGCGTCACCGAAGGCAACCTCGGGGTCCACGATCAGATCACGGCGCTCGAGTGGGTACGCGAGAACATCGAGGCATTCGGCGGCAACCGCGATTCCGTCACTGTGTTCGGCCAGTCCGCCGGCGCTCATTCCATCGTTAACCTGTTGAGCAGTAACAACTCTCGAACTCTGTTTCATCGAGCAATTCTGCAGAGCACCCCGCGCACGGACCTCAACTTCACGCAAGCTGCGGCAATCGAGAACGGCAAGACATTTGCCCGACTGCTCGACGGCGATCCGCGAACCGCGCCGCTCCCCCACATTCTCGACGCATTCCGCGGCACGGCAATCGAGTTCAGCCGACGGTCTCCCAACGTCGTTCAACCGCCTTTTGCACCGATCGCCGAGTTGGCACCGGTGGCCCGGACTTTTGGCGCAGCGCCGGACGTCATCGTGGGATACACCCGCGACGAGGGATCCGCTTTCCTGCGCGACGTTGCCGGAGCACCCGATCCCGAACGCGTCGCCGAAAAAGCACTGACACAGAACATGTTTGCCGAACCGGCGATGGAGCTGGCCGACGCGTTCACCGAAGCCGGTGCGTCGGTGTACACGTATCGCTTCGACTGGACACCGACCGACAACGTCTTCGGCGCCACTCACTGCATCGAACTACCCTTCGTGCTGGGAACCGAGCAGTCATGGCATCGCTCGCCGATGCTGGGCAGCAGCGACTGGCCGAGCATCGACGCACTTGGCCGTCGTGTGCGCCGGCATTGGACAACGTTTGCGCACACGGGAAGTCCGGACAGCAGCGAAACGTGGGAGAAGTACACATCGGCCCAGCCGATCGGAATCACCTTCTCCTGAGCAACTTCGGGCGCCTACCCACCAGGAGAAATCCCGTCTAGGATTGCTCCATGGACATGCCCAAGCTCCTCGACGGGCGACTCAAACTCCGCCATCTCCTGCTCGTCGACGCATTGAGCCGTCAGGGCAGTGTGGTCGGTGCCGCTGCTGCACTTCACATCACGCAGCCGGTCGCAACGCGTAGTCTGCACGATATCGAGTCCATTCTCGGTGTCTCGCTCTTCGACCGTGGCCCACGCGGCATCACCCCGACAATTTTCGGTGAGGCTTTCACCACCCACGCCCGGGCAGTGATCGCGCAGCTGACCGAAGCGGGCCGGCACGTCGTCGAGCTTGCCGACGCCAATCGCGGAACAGTCATCGTGGGAACACATCTCGCCGGCTCCAACGTTCTGCTGCCCGGGGCCATCGCGCGACTGAAGGTCCAGCACCCGCTACTGACCGTGATCGTCCGAGAGGGCACTCCGGAGCAGTTACTCACCGATCTGGAGGCCGGACGTATCGACCTCATCGTTGGCCGACTCACAGCACCGACAGACGACCGAGCCGTCAGGCGCAATCTCTATGCCGAGTCGGTTGAACTTGTTACCCGAGTGGATCATCCACTGACCAGTCGCGATGACGTGCACCTCGACGAGCTTCGCGAGTTCCCCTGGATCCTGCCCGGCGTCGAGACGGTGCTCCGACGTGAACTCGAGGAGTTCTTCGCCACGAACGGTCTCCCGTTGCCCGAGAACCGGGTAGAGGCAACGTCATTCCTCACTGTGCGACAGCTGTTACTGGAAACCGACATGATCGCAGTTCTTCCGAGTCTGATTCATCGCGACGACACCCGCTTGACCACACTCCCGATCACCTTGGACCCCATCGGCCACAGTGTGGGTCTCACGTCGTCGGCGACAAGGACGTCCAGTCCGTCGGCGCAGGCTCTGATCGCGTCGTTACGCAGTTTCGCGGAAGAACTCATGAACCAGTGAAAGCTCGAAAGCCCGCTCCCGGCGCGGGAGCGGGCTTTCGAATATCGTTACACGTCAGGCGTTTTCTGCCACCCGAACCTCTTCGTGCTGCAATCCGCGTGACGAGTCGGGCACCACCTTGAACAGTGCTATCGCGCCGACCAGGCTGATCGAGCAGATCGCCGCGAGGTACCACGTCACGCCCACAGAGGATCCCGTGGCGTCCAGCAGAGCTGTCGCAATCATCGGAGCCAGTCCGCCGCCGAGAATCGCACCACTCTGCAGAATCAACGACGAACCCGAGTATCGAACCTTGGCCGGGAACGTATCCGCAATGATGCTTCCCTGAACGCAATGGGTCACCGGAATGATCAGGCCCATTCCCAGGAACGCCACGACCGCAACAACCTTGTTCTCGGTGTTCAGCAGCGGGAAGAACACGATGCACCACAACAGGATTGCTGCGGATCCGCCGATGAACATGTGCCGTCGACCGTACTTGTCGGCCACCTTGGTCCAGATCGGGATGGAGACGAACCACAGGACTGCTGCCGCGGTGACGCTGAGCACCAGGAATTGTTTGTCGTAGCCAAGGTGTTGAGTTCCGTACGAGAGGGTGAACACCATGAAGGCGTAAGCCACGGCGGAGTTCGCCAAGCACGCGGCCAGCGTCAGTGACAACCGCGGGAACCCGACCTTGAGCGACTCACGCAGCGGGAACCGAACGATCTCACCCTTCTCCATGATTCCGGCGAACGAGGGCGATTCGGTAACCCGCAACCTGATCACCAGACCGATCGCCACCAGAACGAAGCTGAGCAGGAACGGTATACGCCAACCCCACGATTCGAATGCCGAGTCCGACATCAATGCACTGGTGGTCAGGAAGATACCGTTGGCCAGAACAAGTCCGGCGGGCGTGCCCATCTGGGGGAAACCCGCATACAGGTTCTTCTGCCCGGCCGGCGCGTGCTCCATCGACATCAGCGTGGCACCGGCACCCTCGCCGCCGAGACCGATGCCCTGGACGACTCTCATCGCTACCAGTAGTACCGGCGCCCAGAATCCGATGGAATCGTAATTCGGGATGAGCCCGATCAGCGTGGACCCGACTCCCATCATCACCAGAGACACCACAAGCGTCGCCTTGCGACCGATCCGGTCACCGAAGTGCCCGAACACCAAGCCGCCAACAGGCCTCGCGATGAAGCCGACCGCAAAGGTACTGAAGGCTGCGAGGGTGCCGGCTGTCGGACTCAGGCTCGGGAAGAACTGCTTGTTGAAGATCAGCGCTGCTGCTGTTCCGTAGAGAAAGAAGTCGTACCATTCGAGAGTTGTCCCGGCGAGGGTTGCCATGGCAACCCGGCTGCGGGCAGCTTTCTCCGGCAACGGCTTTCCGTCACTGGTTACGCTTGTGGTCATCGCGGATACCTATCGATTGGATGAGGGGCAGGACGGAAGGTGAATTCTGTTTTTGTCGAGCGAGTTTCAAAGGTTGCCTGAAATATGGGTTGCCTGAATTATGCTCACTTGAGACATGACTCACAAATGCCGAAATCACCGTTCGTCATACCGGAAATGGCATAGCTGAAGGATCAGCAGATCCCCAGGAAGCGTTCCGCATTTCCCCGTGAAATCAGTTGGCGCGCAGTATCGTCCAGGAACTCACTCTTGCGCACCACCTCACCGACCGGCCGCTCACCGAGAGGATACGGGTAGTCACTTCCCACCATCACCCGGTCCACGCCTACCGTGTCGACCAGTAGTCGCAGTGCACGGTCGTCGAAGACGACGGAATCCACGTAGAACCTGCCCAGGTAGTGCGACGGCGGGAACTCCGATGTACCGATGATGTCGTTGCGGCCGTGCCAGGCGTTTTCCATCCGGCCGAGCCAGAACGCGAAAGATCCACCACCGTGGGCAAATCCGATCTTGAGCCGGTCGTCGATCTTGTCGAACACGCCGCCGAGGATCAGCGCGAGTATCGACAGATGCGTTTCTGCGGGCATGGCGGTGAGCCACTGCGCCATCCACCGATCCAGGCGCGGCGAGGACGCCATGTCCCACGGATGCACGAACACAGGAACATCCAGTGACGCGCAGTGCTGCAGGAACGTCACGACGCCTTCGCTGTCGAGATCGAGGTCGCCGACGTGATTGCCGATCTCGACACCCCGGTGCCCGTTGGCGATGCACCGTTCGAGTTCACGGCACGCGGCATCGGTGTCTTGCAACGGAACCTGACAGAACGGGATGAGGCGATCTCGAGCGGGTTCGACGATCTCGAGTGCCAGGTCGTTGAAGATCCGGGAGATGCGATCGGCCTGCTCGCCTGTTCTGCCGTAGTTGAAGAATGCCGGTGTCGGCGAGACGACCTGCGTGTGGACGCCGTCGGCATCCATGTCACGAAGGCGCACTTCGGCGTCCCAGGCATCGGACTGGATACGGCGGAACTCCTTGGTGCCCATCATGATCATGGCTTCGGTTTCCGACTCCACCTTCAGCCACGGCGCGTCCGGGCCGGCGTCGCCGGTGAGATCGGGCCACCCATTCGGCACGTAGTGGGTGTGAATGTCGATCATGTTGCTCATCGCTCAGCCCTTGCCGGGATGGAGCGTGCCGCACTGGTCACATGTGCGAGCGTCTTCACTCTCGTAGAACGTGACGAAGACCGGGGGAAGATCGGCCACGATATCGCGGACTTGGAGTTCGACTTCGTAGATCTTGTGGTTGCATTCAAGGCAGTACCACTGGAAGTGCTCCAATGTTCCTTCCTGCCGCACCCTTTCGATCACCAGGCCGATCGATCCCGCGGTGGGGCGCTGCGGTGAATGCGGCAGATTTCCCGGCAGCAGCCAGCTTTCACCTTCACGGATATCGACTCGCACCGGTCCGTCGTCAGTCATGACATTGACGTGGATGTCACCTTCGACCTGATAGAACCACTCCTCGTACGGATCGAGGTGGTAGTCGGTTCGCTGGTTGGGGCCGCCCACAACCTGCACGATGAAGTCGTCTCCCAGCGCCATCGTCTGATTGTTGACGGGCGGCTGCAGCAGGTGGCGGTTGTCGTCGATCCACTTCTTGAAGTCGATGACGGGAGGAATCGTGGTCATGATGCATTCTCCGTATCTTCGGACGCTGAGCGCTTGGCGGCGGGCACGTACGCCACGCCGGAAATTTCGATGAGCAGGTGCGGGTGGGGCAGTTGGTGAACTGCCACTGTGGTTCTCGTCGGACCGTTTTCGTCGAACAGTTCGGCGTACACCTCGTTGTAGCCGCCGAAGTCGTTCATCGACACCAGGTACGAGGTGACCTGAACCAGATCACTCAGTTCTCCGCCCACTTCGGCGAGGATCGCCGCGATGTTCTCGATGACGGCGCGTGTCTGCGCCCGAATATCGAGCGCCGTGGTGCCCATCTCGTCGACCTCGACGCCGACAAACGTGTTGTCGGGCCGACGCGAGCTGGTGCCGGAGACGTAGACGAAGTCTCCGACCACCTTGACGTGCGGGAACTTTCCGCGCGGCTTGGCCAGCTTCTCGATGACCTGCGCCCCACTCATCGCTTCACACCTCTCACCGTGACGGTGCCAAGTCCGTCGATGCTGCACTGTGCGACTCCCTCGTCGAGTCGCACAGCCGCAGTCGCCGCGCCGGCCAAGATCACGTACCCGGCGCGCAACGGAATTCGGCGTCGGCGCGCGATATCCACCAAGGCCTGCAACGCACGTACGGGATCTCCGAGTATCGCTGCCGTCGAGCCGGTTGCCGTTTCGCTGCCTACCTCCATCCGCACCACCAGGTTCGCGGCACTGCGCAGCGGCTGCCACGGGCCGATCACATACCCGGCAGCACTGGTGTTGTCGGCGACAACATCGGTGTAGGTGAACCGGAAGTCGCGGTAACGCGAATCGATGATCTCCATCGCCGGAGCCACCGCGTCGACGCAGGACTCGATGTCCACGCTCGGGTCGTCGAGATCGACGTCCTTCGACAGTCGGTACGCGACTTCGGGTTCGATCTTGGGGTGGATGAACGCCGACAGGTCCAGATCACCGCCGTTGTCCACCGCCATCGCATCGGTCAACTGCCCGACGATCACTTCGGAGACACCCATCTGTGCCATCTTCGCTTGGCTGGTGAAGCCGAGCTTGACACCGACAACGGATTCGCCACGGGCAGTGCGGCGTTCGAGGAGAAGGTTCTGAATCCGGTACGCGTCGTCGATGTCGATGGTGTGATCATCGGCGAGGCTCGGGGTGTCGGTGCGACTCTGCGCAGCGTCGTCGAGGCGACGCGCGAGCGCGAATACGGTGTCTTCTGGGGCTGTCATCACGCCTCGCTCATTTCTGGGGACTGAACTACTGCTGCTTCGATCTTCACAGTTGCACACACACATTCGTCGGTTCGGTGTAGAAGTGCAACGAAGACTCGCCGCCCTCGCGCCCGATGCCGGACAGACCCATGCCGCCGAAGGGAGACCGGAGCTCACGGGTGAACCACGTGTTGACCCAGGAGATTCCGACGTTCATCTTCTGAGCGACGCGGTGTCCACGACGCAAGTCGTTGGTCCACACCGATGCCGCCAGGCCGTACTCGGTGTCATTCGCCAAGGCGATCGCTTCGGCCTCGGTGTCGAACGGAATCAGTGCCGCGACGGGTCCGAAGATCTCCTCCCGCACAGCGCGATCCTTGTTGGTCAAGCCCGTCCACAGGGTGGGTTCGATCCACGATCCGCCGGCCAGATTCTGCCCGAGATCCGGAATACCGCCACCGGTCAACACTTTTGCGCCCTCCTGCTCGGCGATCTCGAAGTAGTCGAGAACCTTCTTCCGGTGCGCCTGCGAGATGAGGGGTCCGGTCGTCGTCGCAGCGAGTGTCGGGTCGCCCAGACGCAAACCGGCAGCTCGCTCCACGAGTCCACCGGCGATGTCGTCGAAAATGCTGCGGTGCACGTACACCCGTTCGGTGCACAGGCAGACCTGGCCGGTGTTGGTGAACACCGACTTGGTCAGGCCCGTCAGCGCTTCGTCGATGTCGACGTCGTCGAACACGATCGCGGCGTTCTTGCCGCCGAGTTCGAACGAGACCGGGCGTACCCGCGGGGCAACAGTTTTCATGACATGTGAACCGGTTGCCGACGATCCCGTGAAGGTGACTCCGTCGATACCGGGGTGAGTGGTGAGGAACTCGCCCGCGGAATTCGCGCCGAACCCGTGGACAACGTTGTAGACGCCGGCAGGCAGGCCGACCTCTTCGAGCACCTCCGCCAGCAACGACGCTGTTGCCGGGGTCTCTTCGGAAGGCTTGACCACCACCGAGTTTCCGCATGCCAGGGCGGGCGCAACCTTCCAGGTCAGGAGAAGCAGCGGCAGGTTCCACGGCACGATGACGGCAACCACGCCGAGCGGCTTGCGGATCGCGTAGTTCAGCGCCTGCTTGCCGCCGGCAAGATCGGTGACAAACGATTCCTGGCCGGCCGCGGCAACGATGTCGGCGAAGGTGCGGAAGTTCGTCAGGGCGCGCGCAACGTCGAGTTCGCGGGCCTGCGTGATCGGCTTGCCGGTGTCCGCCATTTCTGCGGCGACAAATTCCTCGAATCGCTCCTCGATCCGATCGGCGGCCCGTCGCAGCAGCGCGGTGCGCTCGCGGACCGGTGTATCCGCCCAACCGTTGTCCAGGGCACGCCTGGCGGAGGTCACGGCCCGATCGACCAGAGCCCGGTCGGCTTCGTGGACCTTGGCCAGAACACGGCCGGTTGCGGGGTCTACCTGGTCGAAGCTCGACGACGCGTCGGGTTCGACATAGGAGCCATCCACGTAGTTGCGGATCCATCCGTCGCAGTGTGAGGTCATGGACCAACTATTGGCCCCGAGCCCATATCAAACAAATGCAAAAACTGCCGTCAGCTATACCTGGATAGGTATAACGGGCGGCAGTTCCGCTATACAGCTCAGCGACTACGAACTTCGGCGACTACGAACTTCAACGACTACGCACTTCAGCGACGCAGATACGCCAACTGCACGTTGACGGATTTTTCCGCAACCGGCCACAGTTTGGGATCGACGTCCGAGTAGACGTGCTCGACAATCTCACGAACCGATGCCGAATTGCCGAGCACGGCCAACGCAGCCCGCACCTGATCGAGCCGCTCCTCGCGATGCGCGAGATACTGTTTTGAAATCTCGTGCAGGTCAGGCAGTTCCGGACCGTGTCCGGGGAGAACGGTTCGCCCGTCGCCGAGCTCGATGAGCGCATGCAACGACGCGAGGTAATCCCCCAGATCGCCGTCCGAATCATCGAGAACCGTTGTGCCACGGCCGAGTATCGTGTCGCCGGTCAGCACGCTGCCTTCGTTCTCGATGACGATCGAGACGGAGTCCGCGGTATGGCCGGGGGTCGCCACGATACGCAGGCGCAGCCCGGCAACCTCGATGAGTTCGCCGTCGACAAGCGTCGTGCCGTCGCCGCGCAGGAACTCGGGAGAAACGGAACGCACTGGCGCCGAGGTCAATTCATGAAGACGGCTCACACCGCCGGTGTGGTCGAAGTGCCGATGCGTGATCAAGACCAACGCCACTTGGCCGACTCCGGCCACTCGCTGCAGGTGTTCTTCGTCGTTGTCACCGGGATCGACGACGACATATTCGTCGCTGCCCGGCGCCTGCAGAATCCAGGTGTTCGTGCCGTCGAGCGTCATCATGCCCGGGTTGTTCTCGAGCATGACGGACGCGATATCGGTGACGCGGCGAAGCTGCGCGTATGCGGGATGAACCGTTGTCATCAGCGAACTTCTACGATCAGTTCCACCTCGACAGCGGAGCCGAGGGGAAGTTCTGCAACACCGACAGCGGAGCGGGCGTGAATGCCCTCGTCGCCGAAGACCTCGACGAGGAATTCGGAGGCGCCGTTGATCACGCCGGGCTGACCGGTGAAACCTTCAGCAGAAGCTACAAATCCGACGACCTTGACGACACGAACCAGGTTGTCGATGCCGACCAGGGCGTTGATCGCGGCAAGAGCGTTGAGGGCACAGACACGCGCGGCGGCCTTTGCATCTTCATCCGACGCATCCGCACCGAGCTTGCCCGTCAACGACAGCTTTCCCTCGACAAAAGGCAACTGGCCGGACGTGTAGACGTGATCACCACTGCGAACCGCAGGGACGTAGGCAGCGACCGGCGCCGCAACTGCGGGCAGCTCGATGCCGAGTTCCGCGAGACGCGCTGACCAGGTCTGCGTTGTTTCGGTCATGCGCCGGCGACCTTCGGACGCTTGAGGTACGCGACGTGCTGTTCGCCCGACGCGCTCGGAAGAACCGTCACCAGTTCCCAGCCGTCGACGCCCCAATTGTCGAGGATGGCCTTCGGGTTGTGGACCAGCAACGGAGTAACGGTGTATTCCCAGGAAGTCAATTCACTCATGTGGTGAGCCTATCCCGCGCACATCTTCGGCCCCAGACTTATAGGCTCGCGGTGTGGTCGCATCCCAAGATGAGCTGAGCAAGAGCTGGCCGGAGTCTGCATCGAAGGCCCGCCTGCATTTTGTGTCGGGCAAAGGCGGAACCGGTAAGTCGACGGTAGCCGCCGCCTTGGCGCTCGCGTTAGCCGAAGGCGGCCGACGCGTTCTGCTGGTGGAAGTGGAGGGTCGCCAGGGAATTGCGCAGCTCTTCGACGTGCCACCGTTGCCTCCGCAGGAAACGAAGGTCGCAGCTGCCGAAGGTGGCGGTGAGGTGATGGCGTTGGCCGTCGACATCGAGACGGCTTTCCTCGAGTACTTGGAGATGTTCTACAACCTGGGATTCGCGGGCCGCGCGATGCGCAAGTTCGGCGCCATCGAGTTCGCCACCACCATTGCCCCTGGCCTGCGTGACGTGCTGCTCACCGGCAAGATCAAGGAGTGCGTCATCCGCACCGATCGAACCGGGAAGCGGGTGTACGACGCCGTTGTCGTCGATGCCCCACCGACGGGCCGGATCGGTAGTTTTCTCGACGTCACGAAGGCTATGGCCGATCTCGCCAAGGGCGGGCCGGTGCATTCGCAGAGCGAGGGCGTCGTGCGGCTGCTGCACTCACCGGAAACGGTGGTGCATCTGGTGGCGCTACTCGAGGCCCTGCCCGTGCAGGAAACCGCGGATGCCGCCTTGGAGCTGGCACGAGACGAGCTCAATCTCGGCGCGATCATCGTCAACCGCACCAGCCCGAAGTTCCTGCCGGACGGCGCGCTAGCCGGGGCTGCGGCCGGCGAAATCGATGCGGCGGCGATCCGGTCGACGCTCACGGATGTCGGCCTCGAATTGTCGGACGACGACTTCGCCGGACTGCTGACGGAGACCATCGAGCACGCATCGGTTCTCGAAGCGCAGGAATCCAGTTCGGAGAAACTGCAGGAGATCGACGGCGCCCGACTGCACTTGCCGGCTCTGGCCGACGGAGTCGACCTGGGCGGGCTGTACGAATTGGCCGAATACCTCATGGAACAGGGTGTCCGATGACCGAAACCACAGAAAACGCGGTCACTGACAACGTCGTGGCCGGCAGTTCCAGAACCGGTCGCCGCAGCGCTCCGGTACTCGATATCTCGGCGATCATCAACGATCCAACCGCACGAATTGTGGTGTGCTGCGGCGCCGGCGGCGTCGGCAAGACCACCACAGCAGCGTCGTTGGCACTGCGGGCGGCCGAGCAGGGCCGACGCGTCGTCGTTCTCACGATCGACCCGGCGAGGCGGCTGGCTCAGGCTCTGGGCGTCGCGGAACTCGACAACACACCGCAACCGGTGAAACTCGGCCCCGAGGCAACGGGCGAACTGCACGCGATGATGCTGAACATGCGTCGCACGTTCGACGAGATGGTGCTCGAGCATTCCAGCCCAGACAAGGCTCAGCAGATTCTCGCGAACCCCTTCTACCAAACCGTTGCCACGTCGTTCTCCGGAACTCAGGAGTACATGGCGATGGAGAAGCTGGGACAGCTTGCGTCGAACGACAAGTGGGACCTGGTGATCGTGGATACGCCGCCGTCCCGGAACGCACTCGATTTCCTGGATGCTCCGCAGCGGCTGGGAACGTTCCTCGACGGCCGGATGATCCGGTTGCTCTCGGCTCCGGGGCGAGGTTTGACCAAGCTGGTGGCCGGTGCGATGGGATTGGCGCTGAAAGGTGTGTCGACGATCGTCGGAAGCGCGATGCTCGCCGACGCGTCGGCCTTTGTTCAGTCGCTCGATTCGATGTTCGGTGGTTTCCGCGAGCGCGCCACCAAGACTTACGAGCTTCTTCGCCAGCCGGGCACCCATTTCCTGGTGATCGCTGCTGCGGAACCCGACGCGTTGCGGGAGGCGGCGTTTTTCGTCGACCGACTGGCCGGGGATTCGATGCCGCTGGCCGGGTTGGTGCTGAACCGAACGCATCCAACTCTGACTGCGCTGCCTGCTGATCACGCGGCAACAGCCGCAGACAAACTCGCAGCCAAGGAAAATCCGACTGACGCCGAGGCGCTGACGGAGGCGGTGCTCCGTATTCATGCTCACCGCGCAGCAATCGCCAAACGTGAGGTGGCATTGCTGAGCCGGTTTACCGCAGCTCATCCGAGGGTGCCGCTGATCGGCGTTCCGTCACTACCGTTCGAGGTGTCCGACCTCGAGGCACTGCGCGCCGTGGGCGATCAGCTCACTCGTAAGGGCTAGTCGCTCGTAAGGGCTAGTCAGACAGCAGCGGACTGCTGGTGACGCCGGTCCTCGAAGAATTCGGACCACGAGTCGACGTCGGGGTGCTGCTTGAGGAGAGCGCGTCGCTGGCGTTCGGTCATGCCGCCCCACACTCCGAATTCGACGCGGTTGTCGAGAGCGTCGGCTCCGCACTGCATCAGGACCGGGCAATGTCGGCAGATTGTTGCTGCCTTACGTTGCGCGGCACCTCGAACAAAAAGCTGATCCGGATCTACTTCGCGGCAGCGCGCCTGCGTTACCCAGGCGATGCGAGCCTCTGCCTGTTCGACATCCAAACGGCTACTCGGGGTGGCTGTGTACATTCTCTGGTCCCCTCTACAAAGTATGTCCGTCGCCTCGAGGGCGAGCAGCACAACATCTCCGCTCCGTCGCGAATATCACGACGAAAGCTGAGACACATTCGTGATCGAGTGTTATATCAATCACACCGTTCACACAATTTAGGTAAAGAAACGCCCAGACGCAAGACGGCCGTCCACCTTTTTTGGTACGGCAGTACAAACCGGGTGTTCAGGACGTTTTATCCGGCACGAATTCTTTCCGTGCCACGCCCAGTGGGTGCGCACACGTACTCTGTAGATCGTGTCGATTGCAAAAACAGTGGCGAAGCTCGCCGGAAGTTCGGCGTTGGCCGGTGTCCTCGTTGCCGGAGTGATGTTTCCGCTGGCAGGCGGACTCGGATTCGCATCCAACCGAGCCGCGGACACGGTTGACAACGTTTCTGCCGAACTGGTGGACGGCACTGTCCCTGCGGTCTCGACGATGGTCGATTCGGCGGGCAATCCCATCGCCTGGCTGTACGAGCAGCGACGGTTCGAAGTCCCGAGTGACCAGATCTCGAACAACATGAAGTTGGCGATCGTCTCCATCGAGGACCGTCGATTCCCGGATCACAAGGGAGTGGACTGGCAGGGAACGCTGCGCGCCTTCCTGACCAACACCACCTCCGGCGAGGTCCAGCAGGGTGCGTCGACGCTCGATCAGCAGTACGTGAAGAACTACCAACTGTTGGTCGTCGCAAAAACCGACGCCGAACGCCGTGCTGCAATCGAGACCACTCCGGCTCGCAAGATTCGCGAAATCCGGATGGCACTCACATTGGACAAGGAACTCACGAAGGACGAGATCCTCACCCGTTACCTGAACCTCGTGCCCTTCGGTAACGGTTCCTTCGGAATCCAGGATGCCGCTCAGACGTACTTCGGCGTCGACGCCAAAGATCTCAGTATTCCGCAGTCCGCGATGCTCGCCGGCATGGTTCAGTCGAGTTCGGCCTTGAACCCGTACACCAACGTCGAAGGTGTCACCGAGCGCCGCAACACCGTGCTCGACACGATGATCACCAATATCCCCGACCAGGCCGACGAGTTCCGGGCAGCCAAAGACGAGCCGCTGGGCGTTCTCCCCACTCCCAATACGCTGCCGCGTGGATGCATCGCAGCCGGTGACCGTGGATTCTTCTGCGACTACGCACTCAAATACCTCTCGGACGCCGGGATCAGTCGCGAGCAGATCAACGAGGGCGGCTACCTCATCAAGACCACGCTCGACCCGACGGTTCAGGCCTCCACCAAGGCGGGTCTCAACGCAAACGCCAAGCCGGACCTCGACGGCATCGCCAACGTCATGAGCGTGATTCGTCCAGGCCAGGACTCGCACAAGGTTGTGGCGATGGCCAGCAGCCGCACGTACGGTCTCGACGCCGAAGCCAGCGAAACCGTCCTGGCCCAGCCGTATTCGCTGTCCGGTGACGGCGCCGGCTCGGTGTTCAAGGTCTTCACCACCGCCGCCGCCATGGAGAAGGGCTTGGGCATCGACGCGATACTCGACGTCCCCCGGCGCTTCGACGCCAAGGGCTTCGGTAGTGGCGGCGCCGCTGGATGTCCGGTGTCCACGTACTGCGTCGAGAACGTCGGTAACTATCCGGCGACGATGTCGGTGACGGATGCGCTCGCGCAGTCGCCCAACACCGCGTTCGTGAAGCTCATCGCGGCAACAGGTGTGACGCCGACCGTCGATATGGCCGTGCGTCTCGGTCTGCGTTCGTACGCCGAACCCAACACGTCGGGATTCGACGATCGCAGCATGGCCGACTTCCAGAAGGAACAGAATCTCGGCTCGTTCACACTCGGCCCGACCTGGATCAATCCGCTCGAACTGTCCAACGTCG
This sequence comes from Rhodococcus sp. KBS0724, assembly GCF_005938745.2. Classification (NCBI taxonomy): domain Bacteria; kingdom Bacillati; phylum Actinomycetota; class Actinomycetes; order Mycobacteriales; family Nocardiaceae; genus Rhodococcus; species Rhodococcus sp. KBS0724. The sequence goes on along the minus strand of NZ_VCBX02000001.1, from coordinate 504,828 downwards.
CGGCTACGTTGGCGTCGCACGGCAAGTGGTGCCCGCCCAGCCCGATCGATTCCGTCGTCGACCGCTACGGCAAGCCGGTGACGGTCACGGAACAAGGCTGCGAGCAGGTAGTCGAGCCCGGTTTGGCCGATACCCTCGCCAATGCACTCAGCCGTGACGACGTGGGTGCGGGTACCTCTGCGGGTGCCGCCGGCAGCGCCGGATGGACCCTGCCGATGTCCGGTAAGACCGGTACCACGGAGACTCACAAGTCTTCGGCGTTCCTCGGCTTCACGAACAATCTGGCCGCGGCCGTCTACATCTTCGGCGACTCCCCGACCCCGGGTGAGATCTGCTCGACTCCGCTGCGCCCGTGCTACAGCGGAAACCTGTACGGCGGTACCGAACCGGCGCGGAGTTGGTTTGCTGCGATGATGCCGGTTGCCAACAATTTCGGTCCCACGGCGCTGCCGCCGATCGACCCGAAGTACGCCCGCGGTTCGCAGAACGGTCAGGTTCCCGAGGTTGTCGGCCTGAGCCAGTCTGCTGCCACCTCCCGCCTGCAGGAGTCGGGATTCACCGTCAACGCGGTGACGTCGGCGTCGGGTGCGCGTGCCGGCACTGTCACCGGCGCATCTCCGTCGGGCTCGGCGATTCCGGGTTCCACCATCACGATCTACATCAGTGACGGGTCGGTACGGGCGCCGGTAGCACCGGCGTCGCCGGACGGCTCACCAGATCCGGCATCACCAGCGTCGCCGGCTCCGGATTCACCGGCACCGCGCTAGCAACTACATACGCGCTGGCAACTACATAAGAGAACGGCCGCACCCTCGTGAGGGTGCGGCCGTTTTCTATCGGCGGTGATGCCTACAGGCGAGACTTCACGGCAGCGGAGATACGTGCGCCGTCAGCCTTGCCCTTGGCCAAAGCACTGGCGGCCTTGATGACCTGACCCATCTGACGCATTCCCGGACGTTCACCGAGTTCCTCGGCTACCTGCGCCAACGCGGTGTCGACGACGTCGACGAGTTCTGCGTCGGTCAACGGCGTCGGCAGGTATTCGTCGATGATCTGCGCTTCGGCGCGCTCTTTCGCGGCAAGTTCACCGCGGCCGTTCTCGGTGTAAATTTCGGCGGATTCCCCGCGCTTCTTCGATTCCTTGGCGAGAACCTTGATGATTTCTTCGTCGGTGAGGACTCGTGCTTCCTTACCGGCGACCTCTTCGGTCTGAACTGCTGCGATGAGCATCCGAAGAGTGCCGGTGCGAAGCGGATCCTTGGCCTTCATGGATGCGACCATGTCGGAACGGAGTTTGTCTTTGAGCGTTGCTGTCGTGTCGGACATGAGGGAAACGCTACGCGCACGCCCCGCCTCTCGTCCCCTTAGTTATATCCTTGACTGGTGTCTGACCAGTTCCGCACCAACCTGACCCGCACCGCACTTGGTGCCGCGGGCGTCGCTGCACTCGGAATCGGGTACGCATCCGGCATCGAACGCAATGCTTTTACGTTGCGCGAGGTGACGATGCCCGTACTCGAGCCGGGGTCGTCGTCGTTGCGGGTTCTCCACCTCAGTGATCTGCACATGATGCCTAACCAGCGGTTGAAGCAGAACTGGTTGCGCGAACTCGAAAGCCTCGATCCGGATCTCGTGGTGAACACCGGCGACAACCTGTCGCATCAGCGCAGTGTCCCCGCAGTTGTCCAGGCACTCGGCGATCTGCTCGCCCGTCCCGGCCTGTTCGTGTTCGGCAGCAACGACTACTTCGCCCCGAAGCCGAAGAACCCGCTGAGCTACCTCTTCGACAAGAAGAAGCGCATCACGGGCGATCCACTGCCGTGGGGAGATCTGCGGGCTGCATTCACCGAGCGTGGTTGGCTCGACGTGACGCATGTGCGACGCGAACTCGAGGTGTCTGGCATCAAGATCGCCACGGCCGGCGTCGACGATCCGCATCTCAAGCGCGATCGTTACGACACCATCGCGGGCCCGCCCAATCCCCTGGCTCAGCTGAAGCTCGGTTTGACGCACTCCCCCGAACCGCGGGTGTTGGATCGCTTCGCCGAGGACGGCTACGACCTCGTTCTCGCCGGCCATACACACGGTGGACAGCTGTGCCTGCCGTTCTACGGCGCACTGGTGACGAACTGCGAGTTGGACCGCTCCCGGGTGAAGGGGCCGTCCAAGTGGGGCGCCCACACACAGCTTCACGTGTCGGCCGGTATCGGAACCTCGCCGTGGGCTCCGGTGCGTTTCTGCTGCCGACCCGAAGCAACACTGTTGACGTTGGTGCCCTCCACCGGTCGCGAACCGGAGCACTCCTCCGAGCGCGGTTCCGCTCAGTCTGTTGCACCGGTTCTACGCAACTGACCTGCGGATTTAATGCCTGCCGACTTCGTGCTGTAAGCTAACCGAGGTTCGACACGGGGTGTGGCGCAGCTTGGTAGCGCGCTTCGTTCGGGACGAAGAGGTCGTGGGTTCAAATCCCGCCACCCCGACAGTGAAGAACTTGAAGAAGGCACTTTTTCCTCGCGGAGAAGGTGCCTTCTTTTGTTGTACGGTGCTCTCCAGGCTGTACAGGCTCTCCAGGAGGTGGTTACCCATGGGCAAGAACGAGGACTTCGCACACAACGACATCGCCAGTCGCAGTCGACGCGAGAAGGCGGTGGGTCTGGCCAAGTTCGCGTGGAATCGTGGGATCACTGCCGCCGAACTCCTGGACATGCCCGACGACCGGTTACGCAAGTTGGCTCGGGCGGCCGATGCGAATCCCCCGAGTACCCGGGAGACCTGGACCATCGCAGCCGGTCTCATCGACGAAAAAGATCAGTGGGCTGCGGCGCACCCTGATCGCGCCGAGGCGCAGCGCACGCACGCCGACGAGAAGATCATGTGGGTGAAGAAGCCTATCGAGCCGTGGCTTTAGTACTTCGTTCCTCGAGGCAGGCCAGGACGCGGGCTGCATTCTTCTCCAGGACAGCGGCGTAGACATCGATGTCACCACTGTCGGGAGTTCCGCTCAGGACTGAGATCGCGAGCACGTCACCCACCGAATAGATCCCGTGGTTGAACGGACTCCGCGGCGACACGTACGGAAATGACGCAGTCGACACAATCCTGGAATCGCCCAGTGTCATGACGGCAGGGCCACGGTTGACGCTGCTCGCCACCGTTCCCAGTTTCGGTTCCGACGACAATGCAGGTCTGATTGCGATTGCCGGCAGTTCGTATTGCAGCGTACGAACCGCTCGATAAGCGTCGGGATATCCAGCTTTGCCATCATCGTTGTTCGTGGTTATCGCACGAAGCCGCTCCGCAATATCTTCTTTGTCCATCGCCAAATCGACGTGATAGCAACCCATATGATTTTGCCCGCGCACCTCGGCCCCTGCGGGTGCGCCGGACATCACCTGCATCGAGCGCGGGCTCTTGTCACCAAAATATTCTTCCAGTGACAACGAGATGATCGTCTGGGCGATTGCGGTCACCGTCACCCCTGGCCACATTCTCTTGGCTTCGCGAATCGCCACCAGATCGAGCATGATCGCCGTGGCCGAACGCTTATCCGTAAAGGTCACGGCGCCACCACCGGAATCCGGCGCGTCGTATTTCCGGGTTTCCGGCAGAGCACGAAAAGCGCGGACATATTGTCGCGGAGTTCCGAGGAGCCCCTTCAGAGACGACCACCACGGGTTCGGCGTCGTGAGTTCCGGAACGAATTCGGGTAGATCCGTGGACGAGAAGAGGTCGTGAACAATGGCGTTGTAGATGTGCCCGTCACCTAGCGCGTGTGACGCCTTGAGAATCACGACGGTTGCTTCGCCCTGCACCCCGGGGGCATCGCGAACACCTCGAACGACATGCAGTCGCCACAGGCATTCGTAGGGATCGACGATCTGTGCGGCAATGTCGCCGAAGTAGTCGAAAACACCTTTCCACGAAGATATTTCGACATGATCTTCGACGTGCTCGGCAATATCGAACGGTGCGGAGTCGACCCAATAAGGAAACCCGAATCCGCCGGGAACTGTGGTCACGGTCCACCGCAATTCCGGAATCCGCGACGCCCGATCTCCGAGAAACTCGAGTAGTTCCTTCTTGTCGAGCGGAGTCGAACTACCGGAATCGAACAGGAAAATCGTCAGGACATCCGTAGACCGGGTTTCCATATTCGCCGGAATCAATTCGAAATCCACCGAAGTCAGCTGTTTGGTAGGCATGGCGTATCTCCGACGTCGGACTCATAGTGAAACGGGCACATAAAAACTAACCGTGAGCACATCATGCCGTACTCACGCTCGCGAGACGTGCTGACCTACGGTTCAGCGCCAAGCCCGCGCAGGGCGGCTTCCAGGATTCCCCATCGTTCGCGACTCTCTTCCGGTAGAGAACGGACCATTTTGGTGACTTCACGCAACGAATCAGCGAGTGCAATCTCTTCACCTTCGAGCAATCCGCTGTAATTCACGTCCAGAAGGTATGGCGTGTCGACACTTGTCAAAATTGCAAGGTTGTCGAGAAATATCTCGAGATCACGAGCAGCCGTAGAATCGCTATCTGCATCCGACGCTGCGACATAGTCGAAGTCGTTCCTCCACAATTCAGTTCGCAGGTCGTCTTGACGCAGTGTTATCACTGTTCCGAGCTTTCGCTGCCGGCCGTTGTGTTCGTCGAGAGCAAGAACCTCATGGGCCAGACGGAGCACGTTGTCGTCAGTCATGGAAGCACCGACGACAACTAGGTGCCCGGTAGCCATCAACGATTGGACAATTGATCCCAATGGACGGCGCTCTGCGTCGTATCTGACAAAGTCGCGCCTACTCAGCACGATGCTGTCGGGATCTCCACTGTCACCATGCATCTTGAGTATCCAGGGGCGACCTGCGGTAGCTTCTTCCCTCGGTAGCACCGAAATCGAACCCGGACCGTGAGCAGATTCGAATGCTTTCTCGTAGAGCGAGTCGTAGTTGGTAGTAACCACTTTGGTCACACCTAGTGAAGCAAGTAGGCAATGTGACAGCGTCGGCTTGGCGTCACCCCCGGTCAATTCGACAACGCTGATACCCAATCCGCGTGGATGCAACGCCTTGGACAACAGTTGTGCACGATCGAGAACTCCGAGGCCGGAGAAGAGTTCGGCGTCGATAGCGGGAAGCGCTTCGTTTCGAATCCGGTCGAGCAGACTGTCCCACGACGGCAAGCCTGCGGGAATGCTGACTCCGGCGCCCAACAGCAAAGAGACATCCCCGGCGTGTAATCGGTCCGCCAACTGCTGAACCTGCGGCCGCACTCCGGCACTGCGCAGATATCCGCGCCGAACCGATTGGTAGGCAGCGTAATCGGCAGAATTGGCGACAACAAAGGCAATATCGAAGTCGTACTTGTCAGCGCATACGGTAGCGGCGTTGATCAATGCCTTGATCACCTGGCCACGAACTGCGCCCTTACCACCCAAACCCACTCCGAACGTCGGCAATGCGACTAGCGGTTTAACTCGGCTACCGCCCGGCTGAATTCCAGTTTCGGCAATCGCATCAAGGACTTCGTAGACACCCTCCACCAACCAGTCCACCGATATCCGCGAAGCGACATTCAACAGCCAAGCTGGACGCCCCTCTTTGGGGAAGGACCGAACCCCGACGACCTCCGGGTGGTGCACTCTCGAGCGGCTCGACGAGTCCAAGTACCGGCCACCAATGCCTGCGTGGCAGAAAATTACCGCTCGTAGACACGACAGCGGCATCCCAGTCCACCGATTGGAGCCGACCACGAACGACAAACACATGACCCGCACCTGCATCGTTCCCAGTCACACACAACTCCCAGCGAGCTCCAGCACAGGTCTTCTGCAAAACCGCTGCGCGGCGCTTACAACCTGGCGACGGTTTCCTTCGCCCAACGGTAATCTGCTTTTCCGCTCGGTGAGCGAAGAATCTCCGGAACCAGAACTATCGAACGCGGAATCTTGTACCCCGCCACATGAATCCGGCAGTGCTCGGACAAGGCGCCTGGCTCCACGTCGTCGAAGCCTGGCCGGATCTGGACGACCGCCGCCACTTTCTCACCGAATTTCGCATCGGGTGCACCCGCCACCAGGGCATCGAAAACCGCTGGGTGAGTCTTGAGTGCCTGCTCCACTTCTTCGGGGTACACCTTCTCACCACCCGAGTTGATGCACATGGAACCGCGTCCGAGCAGCACGATTGTGCCGTCCGCTTCCATCGTTCCCATGTCGCCGAGGACTGCCATCCGGACACCGTCGACAACCGGGAACGTCGCGGCTGATTTCTCCGGATCGTCGAAGTAGGCAATCGGCACATGTCCGGCTCGCGCGATGTAGCCGACGGTATCCGATCCCGGTTCGATGCGACGCAATTCCTCGTCGACCAGAATCATGTTGGGGTTGGATCGAATTCGCTTCGTTCCGTCTTCGCTGAACTCGACGACGCCGTCGTTGCCGGATTCCGAGGCGCCGAATGCGTCCTTGATGACCAGCCCGGGAATTCGGGACTTCAACTCTTCCTTGAGGTTCGGCGAGAACAGCGCACCCCCGGATCCGATCAGCTTCAATGAGGAGATGTCGTACTTACCGTCGGCAGCGGCGATCGCGTCGGCGATGGGCCGGGCGATCGCGTCGCCGACAACGGTGATGCCGGTGATCTTTTCGGCCTCGACGAGCCGGAGCACGTCGGCGGGGTCGAAGCTCCGGGTCAGGACTCGCGGCGCGCCCATCAGAAAGGCAGTGAGCAGCGAGTAGATGGCAGCTCCGTGCATGAGCGGCGGAATGAGCAGCAGCACGGTGGGATTGGTGTTCGCAATCGCCGCATCCACAACTTCTTCGAGACTACGACGCGGCGGCCCGCTGAGGTTTGCTCCGGACAGGGCAGCGAAGAAGAAGTCTTCGTGCCGCCAGACAACGCCCTTGGGCATACCTGTGGTGCCGCCGGTGTAGATGATGAAATGGTCATCGTCTGAGCGAGTCCCGAAATCCCGGATGTCGGACGCTGCGGCCAGTGCCGTTTCATACTCGTCGCCGACGATCAGAACGTGGTCGATCTCGGCGCACTGCGGTACAACGCGCAGTGCGATTGCCGCGAATTCGTCCTCGACCAGCAATGCCACCATCTTCGAGTTGGTATAGACGTATGCGAGTTCGACGTCGGTGTAGCGGAAGTTGACGTTGATCGGAACAGCCCTGATCTTCAGGCAGGCCAGTAGCGCTTCCACATATTCGACGCAGTTCCTCATGTGGATTCCGACGTGCTGCCCCGGTTCCACGCCGACGGACTGAAGGTGGTGTGCCAATCGGTTGGACCGCAGTTCGAGCTCCCGATAGGTGAGGCGCTTTTCCTCGAGGATCAGCGGTGTTCGATCGGGAATTGCATCGGCAACGGCCTCGAACAGGTCGGCAATGTTCAGGGTCATCGAGTTCCTCACGTGTCTTCGCACACAATTGGCAGGTCTTTCGCGAAGCTAACACTTTTACCGAGTCGTCGAAGTCGAATTGCGGAGTAGGTTCCGTTAGTCGGGATCAGCGACGATTGTCCCGAGACCAGCTAAAAGCGTCCAATATCACAAGCGTAGCCTTGCCTAATGCTCACTCGTACTTCATTTCGGACCCGCACGTCGGTCCGGGTCGCCATGGTTGCGCTGGCGACAGTATTTGCCGCAACGGCCTGTGGAACTTCCGACGCCGGAAGCAACGCCAACGGAAACACCGACGTTGCTACCGGCGGCAAGCTGTTCAGCACTGCCGATACCGAAACCGCCAAGCTCGGTAGTGATGCCGCTCCCGGCGAGTTCCCGCGCACGGTTACTCATGCACTGGGAGAGGTCACACTCGAGGCCAAGCCGACCCGCGTCGTCGTCCTGGACAGCGGCGAACTCGACGAGGTGCTCTCGCTCGGCATCACCCCGGTCGGCATCGCCAGCCCGGAAAGCGCCGCAGGCCAGCCGTCGTACCTGGCTGACAAGTTGGTGGGCGTCCCCGACGTGGGCACCACCAACAACCTCAACCTCGAGGCGATCACCGCGCTGAAACCCGACCTGATCCTGGGCAGCAAGCTGCGCCAGGACAAGCTGTACCCGCAGCTCGCGGCGATCGCGCCGACGGTCTTCAGCATCCGCCCCGGATTCCCGTGGAAGGAGAACTTCCTCCTCGCCGGTGACGCCCTGGGAGAGGAAACGAAGGCCGAGCAGATCCTCAACGACTACCAGGCCCACGCCGACGAGGTCCGCGCGTCGATCGACGGTTCCCCGACCATCTCGCTGGTCCGTTTCATGTCCGGCAAGCTGCGTCTGTACGGAAACCTGTCCTTCATCGGCGTCATCCTGAAGGACGTCGGACTCCCCCGCCCGGCAATCCAGGACATCGACGAACTGGCCGTCGAGGTCAGCCCGGAGACGATCACCGAAGCTGAGGGCGATCAGATCTTCTACTCGAGCTACGGAAGCCCCGCGGACACCGGTCAAACCACCGTCACCGCCGGTCCGTTGTGGGCAACGATGGACGCCGTCAAGGACGGTCGCGCCAGCGAGGTCAGCGACGAAACCTGGTTCCTGGGTCTCGGCCCGACAGGTGCCGGCCTGGTTCTCGACGACCTGCAAGCCAAGCTCGGCAAGTAGCCGTCACCGAAGCCAAGACCGCCGCCCGACTCTCCGGAGTCGAGCGGCGGTCTTTTCTGTTCAGCGAGTGTCCTGCTCGAGGTGTTCGTTCATCGTCGAGTGCAGGTCGACGAGGAATTCCTCGAACCGACTCAGCAATTCGGGCGGGTATTTCGCCATCATGGCGTCGAGTCGCACAGCAAGTGGCCCGAAGAACTCGTCCGCGAGATCTTGTACATGCGCACTGCTGTGCAGCGTGACCACGCGACGGTCCGCATTCTCGCGGGTCCTGACGATGTGCCCCGCCTTCTCCAAACGGTTGAGCAACGCGGTGGTGGCGCCCGACGTCAGTGAGATCCGCTCGCTGAGGCGTGCGGGTGAGAGCGGCGCACCCTTCTCCTCGGCAGCCGTGATTTCCATCAGAGCCGTTGCGTCGGTGGAATGCAGGCCGAGCCACGACGCGAATCGATGGCTGAATTCGGTGAACGTCGCACCGTACGCACGGAATTCGTCCATCAGCCGCTCCCGCTCCACGGCGATGTCGCGCGGTGCCTCCACCTCGGTGATCCCACCTTTCCTGTGCCAGACGGCGGCCGGTCGAGCCCAGCGCGCACGTTGACAACTTACCGTCTCAAATATACTTTCATCATAAAGTTACTTCACAATGGAGGTTTATCCGTGAACATCTCACCCACCACCCGCAAGTGGTTGGGCCTGATTGCCATTGCACTCGGCGTGGCACTGATCGTCGTCGACACCACCATCGTCAACGTCATAGTCCCCTCGATCATCGAGGATCTCGGAATCAATTCCGTTCAGGCTCAATGGATCCAAGAGTCCTATGCCATCGTGTTCGCGGCGCTCCTACTTCTGGTCGGCAGAGTTGCCGACCTGGTCGGCGCCCGTCGCATCTTCATAGCCGGAGTCGTCGTGTTCGGCGCAACGAGCCTGCTGGCCGGCCTGGCACCGAACGGCGGTCTGCTCATCCTGGCGCGATTCCTGCAGGGCGCAGGCGCCGCCATGATTCTGCCCACCTCACTGTCGCTCCTGAACGCGATGTTCACCGGCAAAGCCCGAGGCCAGGCCTTCGCGGTCTGGGGTTCCACCATCGGCGCTGCCTCCGCTCTCGGCCCCTTGCTCGGCGGCTGGCTTGCCGAACATGCTTCGTGGCGTTGGGCATTCGGCATCAACATTCCACTTGTCGCGGTCATTCTCGTCGGCGCAGTGCTGTTCATCGCACCGTCGCCCTGCACCGCTGGGCGCGTCGACGCCACCGGAGCGGCACTGTCCATCGCCGGCCTGGGCCTGCTGGCCTTCGGCCTCGTCGAGGGACGTACGTACGGGTGGCTGACCACGAAGGAACCCTTCGAACTGTTCGGACTGTCCTGGTCAAGCGGACCGTCGCCGGTTCTGATCGCGCTAGTTCTCGCCGTCATCTCGCTCGGCGCATTCGCCTACCGTCAAACCGTGCTCACCCGCAGTGACGATCCGTCACGGGCTTTGATGGACGTGCGGTTGTTCTCCATCTCGTCGTTCCGCAACGGCAACATCGCGACACTGATCATCGGTCTCGGCGAGTTCGGAATCGTTGCGGTGCTTCCTCTCTGGCTTCAGTTCACGCTCGGATACAGCGCCCTCCAGGCCGGACTCGCACTGGTTCCCATTGCCATCGGCAGCTTTGTCGCCAGTGGTGCGAGCTTCGGGATGGCGTCGAAGGTCTCGCCGTTGGGCTTGGTTCGTCTCGGTCTGGCTCTCGAAGCGCTCGGCCTTGCCGGCCTCGGATTCATCGCTGCAACGGACAGTCCTTGGTGGACCATCGCCGCAGTGCTGTTCTTCTACGGCATCGGCGTCGGTTTTGCGACGGCGCAGGTCACCAACGTCGTGCTCGAAGAGATTCCCGAGCAGAGCGCCGGTCAAGGCTCCGGCATTCAGAGTGCGTTCCGCCAACTCGGATCCGCACTGGGCATCGCCGTCCTCACCACGGTGTTCTTCAGCACGCTCAATTCCACTTTGAACAACGACCTCACCGAATCCGGTGTCGACCAAGCTCAGGCCGATCAGCTGACGCGGGCAGTCACCGACAGCGCCGGCGCCGCCATCGACTCGCTGGCCGGTTCACCGAACACGGCCTTCGTTGCCGACGCTGCCCAGTCTGCAATGACTCACGGCATCACGCTCGGCGGATACCTTGCGGCCGGATTTGTCGTGGTGGGTCTGATCGCCACGGCGCTCATCCCGAACAAGCCGCTCTCCTCACCCGAGGAGGAACCGAAGACTGCCGCGGACGTCGGCTGACACAGAAACAGCGGGCGCCGTGAGATTTAGGCGGGCGCCGTGAGATTCAGGCGGGCGGCATGAACTGGTCGATGAAGGTGTTGCTGAAGACTCGGTGCGGATCGTATTTGTCGTAGGTGGCAAGGGCGAAGTCCCAATTTCCGTCACCGCCGGCCCGGAAGGTCGCAGGGATTGTGCGCGTGAGGAATTCGTCATCCTGATAAGCGGCGTCGTTGGTGAATGCCCATCCCTTCGACCATTCGGGCCGGAAGGTGGCGTAATCGCCGGAGTAGTTCGCGACCATCCACCTTTCCATGTCCCGAAGGAATGCCGACAGCCCCGGAGTGCCAGGGATGGAGACCACATTCATCCAGATTGCGGTGTCCCAGTCGTCGCGATCCGATCGAGGCCGCACCGCAGACAGATCCGGCACGCCGGCACTGTCCACCAGGACTTCGCCGTTGTCGTCGACGCCGCACAGTCGCACTTCGAAAGGCATGTTCACGGGGTATTGCCCCATCGATGCGAGGTGCGTCATCCGCTCGTTCAGCCAGGTTGTCATCTCGTGGATGACACGAGCGATGTTGGAACGCTTGGTGATCACCGCCCCGCCGCCCGCAACGACGCGCACCGTGGTGTGCCGCAGATAGAACAGCACGTCCTTGGACCAGCCCCACAGGTCGTCGGTGTCGGTGAGCACCAATCCGGCAGCGACGGCACCGAATTGCGAAGCACCGAACAATGGCGTGGCCGCTTGTAATCCCTTGGCCACCATCCCCAATGGGGTGGTGACTGCCTCGGGGAGCGCGTCGGAGAAGAAGTAGTTGTACGGCCCGAACACTTCCCTCGACTGGGGCGGTTTGACGGGCGTCGGTGTCCAGATTTTCAGCCACGGAGTTGCAGTGAAAGGGAACCAGATTGCTTCGACGCGTCCGGAGGCTTCGACAAAACTCTCGTAGGTGCGCCCCGGCGATCCCGGAGGTGCAAAGAGTTCCTGCCACGGGATATCGGTGAAACTCTGGCATCGCAACCGGTAGTTCTCACCGGCTTGCAGGGTGACGGAAGTGACGAATGTGCGCCCGAGGTGGGTCAGGTATGCCGTGCTCTCGACGTCGGACCGATCGAATTCACGGAGCGTGTAACTACTCGAACTGCTGTCCCACGCCACGACGGTGATGGCCGTGACCAGGTTGCTCAGTGACCCGAACGACTGGCCGGGGGTGATGGTTTCTCCCGCAGCGGGGTAGGTCGCACCGTGGGCTCCGATGGCGAGCGCACCGGCAATGGACAGATCACCGATGGCCGGTGAGTTGGCCCAACCCAGGCCGTGGTTCTGCAGCGCCGTGAGGATCGCCTCGATGCTGGCGCCCGCCCCAGCGGTCACGAGGGAGCGATCACCATCGCTGTGCACGTCGACAGAATTGAGGTGAACCATCGTGTCCACCAACAGCACTCGATCTACCGGCGCACCTGGGACAACAGTCAGGGGGCTCCAGCCGTGCATCGTGCCGCGAGCGCGGACCGTGTACCCGTTGCGGTGTGCCCAGTTGGCAAGGGTAACCACGTCGTCCGAGTTCCGAGCCGTTGCCGTCCACACCTGATCGAGAATGATCTCCTTGGACCAGTTGGCGTAGGCCTGCTGGGACAGCGGGATACCGGCCGGGAACTCGGGCGGCGGAGCGAGCGTGGATTGTGGGCCCCACGGCACAGCTCCGGCCGGTGACCAGGTCAGACCGGCGAGCGCTGCGGCGCCGACACCGGCCGCCATGAACCCTCGCCTACTGACCGAACTGGCATGAGATGTTCGATCCCCAGCACTTTGTTCCACTGAACCGTTGTGTTCCACGAGCACTCGTCTCTGCCGAATCGGACTTACGTAGAGATGAACCTAGAACAAGTTCCATTACGATGCCAGTGGTTCCGTAATAATAGTTACGGAGTCGGTGAGAACACCGCATAGACGGCGTCAGTCGCACCGTCGAACGCACCCACGATCAGCCAGACCGTGAGGAGCGTGAGCGCCGGGCCGATCAACACCTTTTCGAGGTTGCCGCCCGCGCGTATCGACAGGAACGACGGAAGTCGCTGTTCCCACCACCGTTTACCGCCCAGGGGAATGAGCGGCGCAAGAAATGGCACGCCTTCCTTGGTGATGGCATCGCCCAGACAGTGCGTCGCACATCCCAACGCAACCGCGACGCCCAATCCGGTGGATCCCGCTTCGCTGGGATACTGCTGCCACGTCACGGCAGACAGGGCCAGTGCCAACGCGGAGACGACCAGCCAGCCCTTGTCTTTCGCGAAGTCCCCCGCCAGACCGCGAATAGCCAAGCCCAAACAGAAGAACAACGTGATGATGATTGCCGGCTTTCCGAACTGGACAACCAGCGCGGAAACTCCGGTGCCCAGCCCGGCCGCGAACAACGCCGTATGGGTCAGCGTCCGGTGGCCACCGCGCCGCTTACCGTCCTTCTTGCCTTTGGTGATCCGGTAGAAGGCAACCGACACCGCGTCAACACCCTGCGCCAGCGCCTTGCTCAGCGGCCCGAACGACCGGGAAACCGTCGACTGGCTCGTGTCGAGATCCGGAAGCAACGCAGCACCCGCGCACACCCCGGCAAACGTCAGCGTTTCGGCAGTGGAGGTGGGCCCACCCCAGTCGAGCGGCAAGAGTTCGGCAACCACCAGACCCACAGCAGCACCGGACATCGCGTGGGTGGGGCCCATGACCATGAAACACAACACCTTTCGAAACGCGCCTTACATCGAGCCGGCAGAACTCGACACAAGACACCACACACATGACGCCGTCGGCGACGGCCCCGGCATGCTCGCCGAGACCGCCACGAACGTAGCAAGGGCTACCGACAGACTTCCCCGCCGTGAATCTCGAGTTCAGTACGGTCGTACCGTTCCAGGTCAAAGAGGTTCATGCGGAGCTCCTTTCGCTCGTCAGCCTGCTGCTTATTCGCGTGTCACCCCGCGGCGACCGTGCAAGACAGAGCAACCCCTTCTACCAGCGGAGCGACGCCGGCCACGTCGAGCACCGCTGCCGGAGCACCCTCGATTGTCGGAGCCCACTCGACGGTCGGCAGCGCCGGCACCCCTTCACTCGCAATGAATGTCGCAGCTTCGCTCGGTACTTCGATCGTGATTGCAGCTGTACCGGTTTCTTCCGCGCGCACAACCTTGCCCTCGTCGATGAGCTTCTGCAGCTCCTCGTCGGAAATCGGAGTCATGGCGCCACACGCTACGGGCGCCCCACCGAGCTCGGCCGGAGCGGTCGCGATGGATCGCACAGCCACCGGCGACCCGTCGGAAATCGGGTTGGAAGCCCAGGCAATTCCCGGCGCCGCGGCCATGCCGAGTACCGCCACGGACGCCACCACCACACCGGTCCGGCGGGCCCGCTTGCCGTTCACTGTCAATCGCGTCATCGTTGTTCTCCCTGATCGGACGTTCTGGAATTCTCGGCGCGGTCGCGGCCGAGAAACCCGAGGTTATGAAGCCAACACTGCAGATCTGTTGTCGGTTTCTTAGGAGTTGATGAGAATGCGGTGGCCCTCGCTCGGTGTGAAGCCCCAGGCCGAAATCCGGTGGCACTATGGCTGGGGTGAGTACACGCGAGCGCATTCTGATCGTTGACGACGACGCAAAGGTACTGAACTCGCTCGAACGTGGATTGCGACTGTCTGGCTTCGACACGGCAACAGCGGTCGACGGCCGATCTGCCTTGGCCTCGGTGAGCAAACAGTGTCCGTCTGCCCTCGTTCTCGATGTCAACATGCCCGGCCTCGACGGCGTTGGGGTGGTGACAGCCTTGCGGGCGATCGGCAACGACGTCCCGATTTGTGTACTCAGCGCCCGAAGCTCCGTGGGTGACCGCATTGCCGGGTTGGAGGCGGGCGCCGACGACTACCTCACCAAGCCTTTCGAACTGGCGGAACTTGTTGCCAGACTGCGCGCCTTGCTACGACGCACGACGCGAAGCGCCCCAACTCTTGATCACCCGATCGTCGTGGGACCTCTGACGGTTGACCTGCGCGGCCATCGCGCCCACGTCGACGGCCGGAGAATCGAGCTGACCAAACGAGAATTCGACTTACTCTCCGTCCTCGCCGAACATGCCGGTGTGGTGCTGAGTCGGTCCCAGCTTCTGCGCCTCGTCTGGGGTTACGATTTTGCCGCCGATACCAATGTTGTCGATGTATTTGTCACCTACCTACGCAAGAAACTCGAAATCGACGGCGCCCCACGGGTGCTCCATACTGTCCGTGGAGTCGGCTTTGTCCTGCGGGCCGAACGATGAAGCGGCCGTTCTCCCTACAGACTCGAGTGGCTATCGCCTCGGGTCTGGCCGCCGGAATCGTGATTGCCACGATCGGAATTGCGTTCGCGGTCTTCTTGCGTGTCAACGGCTCCGAACAACTGGAACGCACCCTCGATTCCCTCACCCTCGGAGTCGCGGCGAGTGCGCCGAGCCCGGTCTTCATCGAAACACCGTCCGCAACAACAGAACCGTTCGTAGTCGACCCTGGATTCAATTCCACGACCATCAGCGCGTTGGCCACCACCGACGTCCGCAGTCGGGATGTTCTCGTGCCCGGCGACAGTGGCACGGCACTGGCTGTCAGTATCCCGGAAGACCCACTGACCCAGGCGATCCGCGAGCAGCAGGTCAAGGTGGCGGCTGCGGCAGTAATCGCGATTCTTGCCGCAGCCGGGCTCGGCTGGTTCCTCACCGGCCGAGCCGTCCGGCCTCTTGCGGAGTTGACCGAAACCACCAGCGCGATCGGTAATGATCTCGACGTCGAAGGGCTGTCCCTCCGGGCACCGTCAGTGCGTGGGACTCGCGAGGCCGAAGAACTGTCGGAAGCAATCCACAGCATGCTCAGTCGAATCGAACTCGATCGCAGCCGCACCGAGCAGGCATTGGAATCGGCTCGCGATTTCGCCCGAGTCTCAGCCCATGAACTACGCACACCGCTGACATCGATGCGCACCGATCTGGAAGTCCTCGCGACTTTGGAACTCACGGAAGACCAGCGTCGCGAGTTGGCGGGCGAGCTGTTGGCCGCTCAACGGCAGATCGAGTGCACCCTCACCGATTTGGAGACACTGGCACTGGGCGACGTGGCCGATCCCGAGGATTGTGACGACGTCGATCTGGTGGAGGTTGCCGATCGCGCCGTCGCGGATGCCGCTCGGCTGCACCCTCAGCTCGATTTTCGTTTGACTGCACCGGACGAGCTTTCAGTCCACGCCTTTCCGGCCGGAATCCGTTTGGTCTTGACCAACGCCGTCACCAATTCCGTCCGGCACGGTCACGCCGACACGGTCGAGATCACCGTCCGAGCAGGGGCAAGCAGAGGGTCCGCCACGATCTTCGTCGACGACAACGGCGCCGTGATAGACCCAACCGAGAGGGAAGCGATGTTCGAACGCTTTGTTCGCGGAACCGGCGCAGGCGAGTCCGGAAGCGGTCTGGGACTCGCCCTTGTCGCTCAACAGGCTCAATTGCACGGTGGCAGCGCACG
Source organism: Rhodococcus sp. KBS0724 (assembly GCF_005938745.2). NCBI lineage: Bacteria > Bacillati > Actinomycetota > Actinomycetes > Mycobacteriales > Nocardiaceae > Rhodococcus > Rhodococcus sp. KBS0724. The sequence continues at coordinate 488,431 of NZ_VCBX02000001.1, read as the reverse complement.
ACTCGACGCAAGCCCACTCGGCGGAACCCGATTGACCTTCTCGATCAACCCAATTCGACGTGCAGCGCCTCCAGCAGCGGTTTTGCAGCCTCGTCGAAAAAGCGGTCTTGCGTATCGCCGCCGATCTGTATCAGCGCCACATCGGTGAAACCCGCATCCTTGTATGCCTTGACGGCTTCGACGATCGCATCGAGATCGGGACCGCACGGGATATTTTCTGCCACATCTTCTTTGCGGACGAACTGCGACGCCGCAGCAAACCCGGCCGGGGTCGGCAGTTCGGAATTCACCGGCCAACCGAGGCCGAACCACCGGAACTGCTGATGCGCACGGGCAACAGCGACGTCCCGATCGTCATCCCAGGAAATCGGAATCTGGCCGACGGCCTTGCGCGCCGGGGGAAGCCCGAACGCGCGACCATGCACATGTTTCCATTGATGAACGAGCCGCGAATCCGGTGCGACACCGATCAGATCGTCTGCCATCGGCCCGAATCGCTCGACGGACTTGTCCCCGGACATCGCGATTGCGAGCGGGACGGGAATTTCGGGCAGATCCCAGATACGAGCCGACTGAACGTCGAAGTACTCGCCCTTCCAGCTCACCAGATCACCGGAATGCAGAGCCCGAATGATGGCCACTGCTTCTTCCAGCATGTCCATCCTGGCATCGATCGACGGCCATCCGTCACCGACCACGTGCTCGTTGAGACACTCGCCGGTGCCTAATCCGAGCGTGAACCGCCCGTCTGCGAGTATCTGCATCGTTGCCGCCTTCTGCGCGATCACCACCGGGTGATATCGAATGCTCGGACACGTCACATAGGTCATCAGATCAACCGATCCGGTGGCGTGCGCAATCGCGCCGAGAACCGACCAAGCGTACGGGGCGTGACCCTGTTCGGTCAGCCACGGCGAGTAGTGATCACTCATCACCTCGAAGTCGAACCCGGCCTGCTCGGCCCGAACCGCATGCCGGATCAGGTCCTTGGGCCCAGCCTGCTCCGTCATCAACGTGCAGCCGATACGCATCATGGCCGATCCTCTCCTGAACCCAGGTGTCACAAGGGACCGCACAGACAGTCCTACGACTCGACTGCCCGCCGAAGCCTCAGTCGAAACAGTGCCGGCACGCGCGGATCATGGAATGTACGTCGAAGTGAAGGAGAATCGTCGTGGATTTTGTCGTCGAATTCATTCTTGCAACGTTGTTCTACTGGTGGGGGCTGCTGTAAAACAAGAAAATGCGGGCCGCTGCAAGGAGTTGGATTCCCTTGCAGCGGCCCGCATTCTTACGTGCGAGGTCGCCCGTTACTGACCGGCGCGCACACCTTCTTCGACGCGCTTGCCCAGATCGGCGTCCACGTTCTTCCAGTACTCGAAGACGCGCAGCAGAACTGCTTCGCTCACTCCGTCCGATGCATGGCCGACGATGTTGCTCACGAGGCGCTCACGCGCAGCGTCATCGAGGACCTCGCGGACCAAGGTTCCGGCCTGAGTGAAATCGCCGTCCTCAGCGTGTTCGATGTATCCGGCGCGTACTGCTTCACCGTCGAACGACCACAGGCCCTCGTCACCGGCAACCGACGGATCGGCGTGCGGTCCGCCGTACGAGTTGGGCGCGTACACCGGTGTCGACGGCGAGTTGAAGCTGTACCGCATGGCGCCCTCCTTGGAGTAGGAGTTCACCTCGTTCTTCGGCGCATTGACCGGCAGATCGGCGTAGTTGGTGCCGATGCGGTAGCGATGGGCGTCGGCGTAGGAGAACACCCGGCCGAGGAGCATCTTGTCCGGGCTGAATCCGATGCCAGGCACCACGTTCGACGGCTCGAACGACGCTTGCTCGATCTGCGCGAAGAAGTTCTCCGGGTTGCGGTTGAGGGTCCACTTGCCGACCTCGATGAGCGGGTAGTCCTTCTGGGACCACACCTTCGTGAGGTCGAACGGGTTGAAGCGGTAGCCCTCGGCCTCGTCGACCGGCATGATCTGGACGTTCATGGTCCAGCTCGGGAAGTTGCCGGCTTCGATGGCGTTGTACAGATCCGCGCGGTGGTAATCGGGATCGCTGCCCGCGAGGCTGTCAGCTTCTGCCTGCGTCAGGAACTCGATGCCCTGATCGGTCTTGAAGTGGTACTTCACCCAGAAACGCTCACCGGCAGCGTTGACCCACTGATACGTGTGCGAGCCGAAGCCGTCCATGTTGCGCCACGTCTTCGGAATGCCGCGGTCACCCATCAGCCACGTCACCTGATGAGCGGATTCGGGACGCAGAGTCCAGAAATCCCACTGCATGTCGTGATCGCGCAGACCCGAACCCGGTAGACGCTTCTGCGAACGGATGAAGTCGGGGAACTTGATGGCGTCCTTGATGAAGAACACGGGGGTGTTGTTGCCGACGAGGTCGTAGTTGCCCTCTTCGGTGTAGAACTTCATGGCAAACCCGCGCGGGTCGCGCCACGTGTCCGGAGAACCCTGCTCACCGGCGACGGTCGAGAAACGCACCAGCGATTCGGTCTTCTTGCCGGGCTGCAAGAAATTGGCCTTGGTGTACTTGCTGACGTCGTTCGTGATGACAAGTTCACCGAAAGCGCCGCCGCCCTTGGCGTGCACGACGCGCTCCGGGACGCGCTCGCGGTTGAACTGGGCCAGCTTCTCGATCAGGTAGTGGTCGTGAAGCAGGACCGGTCCCTGAATACCTGCGGTCAACGACTCGTCGTCGCTGGCTACCGGGATACCGAAGTTGTTCGTGGTGGGCTTGGTCATGGCAAAGCCTCCTAAAGTCAAAGGGGTTGTGCGGCAAAAGGGCCGTACTGTTAGCGGGCTGCTTCGTGATTCTGTGAAACCGCGTCGGAGACATTGTTCGACTCGGCAGAACTCGTCAGGCAATCGTTGCAACGGCCCCAGAACACGACCTCGGCTTCATCGATCTCGAAGCCGTGATAATCGGACGGTTCCAGGCAGGGAGCTTGGCCGACAACACAATCGACGTCGACGACCTTGCCGCAGCTACGACACACGAGATGGTGATGGTTGTCCCCAGTTCTCGTCTCGAACCGTGCGGGCGAACCCGCGGGCTCGATGCGTCGTAGCAACCCTGCGTTCACGCATGCCTTCAGCACGTCGTAAACAGCCTGGGTGGATACGGATCCCAACTGTTGCCGCACCTGCGCTGCAACAGAATCTGCGTCTGAATGCGGTTGGGCTGTAACCGCATTCAGAACTGCAAGACGAGGTGCAGTGACTCGCAACCCGGCCGCACGCAGTTGCGCCCGGAGGTCGAGATCCTGCCCGTCGTCATGCATGGTTCCCAGTATGCGCCTTTTCTGGAATTAGTCAAGAAAAGGGTTACCTAACCATATTCGTGACTCGGGTCACAGCCCGCGTCCGGGAACAAAACGGCTCGCGAGTCCGTTGATCACTTCGTCGGCGCCCGAACAAGCCCCGGGCCCCACCCCATTGTCGCTGCGAGCGACCTACCGCCGAGAGGCGCCTGTGGGGCGTCGACGCCGAAGGCCGCCCAGTCATTGCACTGAGCGGCCTTCATCTTCTTTCGGTCTATTTTCGCTTGGCGGGGCCGGTCCTCATCTTTCCTTCCGTGATGACAATTCCATGATGTGAGCCTGCTACCAGCCAATTCGGCAACGTCGGCCCCACGGAATCAACGTCGACACGTGCGTAGCGGAACCGACCGGCGAGCCGCGCCGACGCGAGAGCCAACCGCCCGTCATCGGTGGGTTGCGCAAAACCCAGAGCTCCCACGATGGGCAGAGTTGGCCCCTTTGCCCGGGCGGCGGTGTTCACCTTCCACCCGTCCCCCTGCGCAGCCGTACTTCCGAGGACATCCCCGTCGAACTGCGCAAGAACCTTCGGCAGTTCCCAATGAGTGCGGCCACCGTGCACCGAAGCTTCCGAATCCACCGCGATGAAGGGCACCCCCATCCGAGGCATCGGCCCGATCCGCCTACCCGGCATCCGCAGCACCGGACTGGCCAGGATCTCTCGGTACGGCCCCACCGGAGAGTCCAAGTAATCGACCATCATCGCCAAGGTCATCGGGATAGTTCGGCCGCCTTGCCCGAGCTCACGGGCCGCCGACGTGCTCCGATGCCACCACAACGTGGCCCGGACACGCGCGGGCCACGGCGGCGGATCACTCACCGGCCAGTCGGCGGCTTGGCTTGTCGATTCAGGGACGCTCCACATCTGGCACCTTCTCGGTTCGGAGAATCAGGGGAAGTCGCAGGGCTCCCGGAGCATGCTCGGGCACCACCGGGCTGGACGGCAACGTCGGATCGAGGCGAACATACGGAGCCCCTACCGCCGGCCGAGCGTCATCGGTGCCGGCGTTGGGCCACAGCGCGCATGCACGCTCAGCTTGCGCGGTGATGGTCAACGAGGGATTCACACCAAGATTGGCACTCACCACCGAACCGTCCATCACGTGCAGCCCGTTGTACCCGTACACACGCAGATACGGATCGACGACGCCCGCAGACGGTGAGTCGCCTATCGCGCACCCGCCGAGGAAGTGTGCCGTCATCGGAATATTCACGATCTCGGCGATGGAACCACCCGGATCACCGTCGATCTTCTGCGCCACTTTACGAATAGCGGTGTGGCCTTGCGGAATCCACGTCGGTGGCGGATCACCGGGACCAGGGCGACTGGTAAGCGAGCGTCCGAACCTTCTTTTGTTCTTGGACAGCTCGAGAGAATTGTCGTCCGTCTGCATCACCAGAGCAATGACGGTCCGCTCGGACCAGTTCCGCACCGACAGTGACCGAGCAAAGGCGCCCGGATGGCGCGCAGCCACGGCCAGCGTCTTCAAAATCCGCGGCACCTTCCCACCACCGTCGCTGAGAACAGTTTGCAGGAGGCCGATTGCATTGCTGCCCTTTCCGTATCGCACGGGTTCGATGTGCGTGTGATCGTCCGGATGGAACGACGACGTGATGGCAACACCCTGCGTGAAGTCGCGTCGACGCGACTTCGAGGTTGCGGCAAGCACCGCTTCGGAATTGGTGCGAACCACAGTGCCCAGCGCATTCGACAGACGCGGCAGCGCGCCGGACTCCTTCATCCCGAGCAACAGCCGTGCTGTTCCATACGTGCCGGCAGCCACCACTACCTGATCAGCAGTGAAAACCTGTTCGCGCTTTCGGATACCGTCCGTCCGCCGAGCGAGCAGTTGGTACCCACCGGCATCACGCGGCCGGAGATCGGTGACGGTTGTCAGCGGATGAACTTGCGCCCCAGCATTTTCAGCCAAGTGCAGATAATTCTTGACCAATGTGTTCTTCGCGCCGACGCGGCACCCCGTCATGCAGCCACCGCATTCGGTACACCCCGTTCTCTCCGGCCCTTTCCCGCCGAAGAACGGATCGGGCACGGACACTCCGGCATCCCCGAAGAAGACGCCAACTGGTGTGGACGTGAATGTCTCGCCCACGCCCATTTCCTCGGCCACTTCCTTCATCACCGCGTCGGCCGGAGTGAACGACGGGTTGGTTCGCACACCCAACATTCGTTTTGCCTGGTCGTAGTACGGCTCCAACTCGTCTCGCCAGTCGGTGATGTGTGCCCACTGCCGGTCCTCGAAGAATCGCTTGGGTGGCTGATACAGGGTGTTGGCGTAATTGAGTGATCCGCCGCCAACTCCGGAACCTGCCATGACCAGAACATCCGGGAGAAGGTGAATGCGTTGAACCCCGTAACACCCGATCCACGGCGCCCACAGGTACTTTCGCAGTCGCCAACTGGTTTCGGGGAGCTCGTCGTCGGAGAATCTGCGACCTGACTCGAGCACTCCGACGCGATAGCCTTTCTCCGTCAGACGAAGAGCGGCGACGCTACCGCCGAACCCCGATCCGATGACTACGACGTCGTAGTGCGTTGCGCTCATGCGTCGACGCTTTCGATCTTCCGGGCCGAGTAGTTCTCCCGATCGAATTTCCCGAGGAGGGAACGAAATGTGAAGGTAAACGTCGGCCACTGCACCGAGTTACGCCCCTCGGCATCGATGTACCAGCTCGAGCAGCCGCCTTTGTTCCACACCGTGTGCTTCAGCTCGTGCTGGACTCCCTTGTTGTACTGCGCCTGTGCCGACTCATCTACGTCGAGTGCGTCGAGCCCCTCGCGCTTCATGATGTTCAACGCGTCGTTGACGTACTCGGCCTGGGACTCGAGCATGTACACGATCGAGCTGTGGCCGAGGTTGGTGTTGGGACCGTACATGAGGAACAGATTCGGAAAGCCGCTGACCGTCGTTCCCTTGTACGCGCTGGGGCTTCCGTTCCACCGTTCGGCCAGCGTTGCGCCGTGCTTCCCCGTTATCAGGTGTGCAACAGGTGGTTCCGTCGGCGTGAATCCGGTTGCGAAGATGATGGTGTCGACTTTGTGTTCTATGCCGTGCCCGTCGACCACTCCGTCTTCGGTGACCGAGACGAGCCCACTGTCGATCAGGCTCACGTCCGCGCGATCGAGGGTTCGCAACCAGTCGTTGGACAGGAGCATTCGCTTGCAACCGATGGTGAAGTCGGGGGTCAGTTTCCGGCGCAACTCGCGGTCCTTCACCTGTCGCCGCAGATGTGCCTTTGCCACCATCTCGAAAGCCGGTAACACCCAGGTGGCGTGCGACATTGCCGCGCCCAGCGCCTCGCGAAAACCGTAGACGGTTCCGCGAACAGCCTTCTGCGCAGCGGGAACCTTGGTGTACAAAGACTTTTGAAGTGGAGGAAGTGATCTATCCGCCCGCGGAATAACCCAGGCGGGAGTCCGCTGGAACACGGCGACATGAGCTGCCTTGTCGACGATTTCGGGAACGAATTGCACTGCCGACGCACCCGTACCGATCACCGCGATGCGCTCGCCCCGCAGATCGTGCTCGTGGTTCCACGTCGCGGAATGGAAAGTGGTTCCCGAGAATTGGTCGAGACCGGGAAAGTCGGGAACCCTGGGCGTGGACAGTGCTCCGGTCGCAGCCACCAGAGCCTTGGCCGTCAACACCCCTCGAGAAGTCTGCACGTGCCACAACGCCATATCCTCGTCCCAGACCGCGGCTTCGAGTTCGCAGTTCAGAACCACTCGATCTCCGATACCGGTGTCAGCAGCCACCTTCTTCAAGTAGGCAAAGATCTCCGGCTGACGGGCAAAGGTATGACTCCAGTCTGCGCTCGGCGCAAAGGAATACGAGTACAACGCCGTCGGCACGTCGCACGCACAGCCCGGGTAGGTGTTGTCTCGCCAGGTGCCACCGACGTCGGCGGCGCGCTCGATCAGCACGATATCCGCGGCCGGGTCGTCGCGAAGCACTCTGGCCGCCAGGCCCATACCGGCAAATCCGGCGCCGACGATCAGCGTTTCGACATGTTCGGGAAGTTTCACTTGTTCTCCACTCGGGATTGCCAGGCCGGCAGCAGTCGCGCGCGCAGCGCTTCGTCGGCTTCCGGGGTACGGAACAGGGCGGACACCGCAAGCCCTCGGACAAGTTCGACAGTCAATTCGACTGTCTCGGAATCGAAGCGATCGCCGAAGACTTCGGCGCTACCGAATTCGAGAGCCTCGCTCACCTTGCGCTCGAGCGGCACGGTCGCCGCATGCAGTGCGGGGTCGGTGCGAGCCGCCACCCACAGTTCGAGTGCTGCGTAGAACAGCGGACCGGAAAATGCGTCGGCAAGTACCTCCAAACCGCGGCCGCTATCCACCTCCGCCGACAGGATTTCCGCCAGTCGTTTGTCCACCAGATATTCGACCGCGGCGACGACCAGCGATTCCTTGGTCGGGAAATGATGGAGTTGAGTGCCGCGCGAGACACCCGCTCGGCGAGCGATCTCCTGGGTGCTCGTCCGTGCGTAACCCAGTTCGACCAGCGATTCGATCGCCGCATCGAGCAGTCGCCCGCGCATCGTGGCCGTGCGTTCTGCCTGCGTACGGCTTGCTTTCAGATCGGAAGTGGTCTCGGTCACACAATGACTGTAGATCGAAAAGAGAAAACAGTCCAGGCTGACTTCAAATAATTCTTTCGGAGTTCCCACTCAGTACCATACGGTAGGGTATGTTCAATCCTGACTCTGCTTCGAGGCGGTGACATGACGGCACGTGATCGAACACCGACCGCGTTTCCCTACTGGGAAGGCATACGCAAACCCGGAATCGCCCGCGCCCGCACGATCGTCAGAAAACTGACCGGCAGTGACATCTTCCCCACCACGGAACAGGCACAACACTTCTGCAACGACCTCTTCGCGGGAGACCCCGTCGCCGAACGATTTGTCGAAGAAGTCTTCCACGGTGAGATCGGGGCGAAAGCCGGCCGCGCCATGCTCGAAACCGCCCTCACCCACGGTATCGACGCCCTGCCTGACGCTCCGGAATCCATGCGCGTGCTGTTCGAGGAATTCGAAACGGTACCGGACTGGGTTGATCCGGCACTGGTCGAGCAGGGAGCGGCAATCTGGCGGCGCTGGGGCACAATGCTGTTCAGTTTCGCGGGAGCGGAAACACTGGAGATCTACACCGAATCGGCAGTTGCCACCCCACTCTCTCTCGCCGGTGGTTATGCGGGCGACAACGCACTACGACGGTTCCTCGAGACCTGCCGATTCTGGATCGACGTGTCGCAACCGGGAGCACTGCTCCAACCTGGATCCGGTGGTCGCGCAACCGCTCTCAAGGTTCGTGTGATGCACGTGTCCGTGCGGTCACGAGTAGCCAATCACCCGGAATGGGATACTTCGAAGTGGGGGCTTCCGATCAGTCAGAGCTACATGCTCCTGACCTTGATCGCCGGAAGCGTCACCCCGGGACTCGCACTATGGACACTCGGCTACCACACCACACCATCCGAGGTCCGGGCTCTGATCCACTTCCAGAAGTACATGGGACACCTTCTGGGGGTGCGCGTCACGTGGTACCCGGAAACCGCGACGGATTCCCTACGCGCTCTTGCCATGACGATTGTGTCGAGGTCGTACGACTCCGGCAAGCACGGTAGCGAACTGATCGAGAGTTACCCGAAAGCCTTTGCTCCGCGCGACGGCCATCGCGGGCTCACTCGGTTACGGGAGGCGTATAACTTTCGCATCAATTCGGTGTACGCCGCGATGTTCATGGCGCCGGGCACACGGCGGAAGTACCGGATGCCCGGTGTCATTCCCTGGCTACTCATTCCCCTACTGAGATTCCCGCTCATCACCGCAATGGAATTGGTCAGACGCTTTGTTCCCGGCGCCGGCAAAATCGTGGAAAAGACGATGGTCAGGCATCGCGAAAACTGGTACCACGCCCAAATGAATGGCCGCGAGGCCGCATTCGATGCAAGCGGCGCACTACGCCGATAGGAGTCGCTCGATGACCACCATGAATATCGTGGAAGCGTGGAACGGACCCGGACGCAAGGACGGTGAGATCACTCGAACGCGCCCGAGCGACAACGGTGCGCACCCGTCCGACAACAAATTTGCTTTCGAGCACTGGTACTTCGACGCGCATCTCGACAGTGGGCACATCGTGGTTGCGATGCTTCAACTGCGTGAACTCGTCAATCGCAAACCCGGAATCGAAATCCATGTCTACTCCCCGGACGGTACGCGCCGGGAAGTCGTCACACCGTATTCCGCCGCCGACGTCAGCGCGTCAACGGAACGATGCGACGTTCGGATTGGCCCGAACACCGCTGTAGCAGAATTCGATTCGGGTGACCTGCCGGTGCACAGAGTGCATCTCGAAGAAGAGGACATCGTGTTCGATCTCGAATTTCGCAACGAGGTACCGAGTTGGATGCCCGGCCGGGGACAGACCACCTACGGCGACACCGAGTTCTTCGCCTGGGTTGTCGGCGCTCCGCGCGCCTCGGTGACGGGCACCGTCACTATCGGCGCAGCCACACTCGATGCCCGTGGTCGCGGCTATCACGACCACAACTGGGGCGTCGGGGACATGAAGCGGATCATCGATCGCTGGTACTGGGGCCGGTTGTATGTCGACGATTTCTCACTGGTGTACGCCACCGTGCACACCCAGAAGAAATACGGCGAGCATTGGTCCCTGCCACTGATGTTGGCCCGCGGTGACGATGTCGTCCTGAGCAACGGTGAACTGGAGATGACCGAGGGGCCGGCGGTTTTCCACGACGTTGCGAATCGATCGTTTCCGTCGACGCTGCGTCTGCACATTCCGGGTTCGGTGGATCTCACGCTGACGGTGCGCGAGGTAGTTCATGCGCACGACTTCCTGGCTGACGTTCCGGTAGCCCGAACCCGACTGGTCAAGCCCATACTGAATCGACTTCTCGGCCGCCCCGGATACTTCCGCTTCCGTTCCGACTTCTTACTGAAGGTGACGATCGACGGGGAAACGATCGAGCGGACGGGATCAACTCTGCACGAGATGGTTGCGCTCAAGTGAGGGCAACATAGTCAGTTTTTCTGCGTCAACAGAGTGAAGATCTTTCGGAGCTCAGCGCTGGTTGGCGTCGGGAGACTGCCGCGGCCGTGCACAAACCCGATTCCGGCATACACCAGAGCACCCGCCCGCAGGCGCGCACCTTCAGCGTCGAAATTCAACTCCAACAGTGCTTCCTGGATGATGTCGAAGATCCGTTGATCGAGCTGACGTACAGCCTCTGCAACCTTCTCGTCGCTTCGCGCCCATTCGCGTACCGCGATCTCGACCGACCAATTGCGCTCGTCGATCAGTAGTTGGGCCATCATCTCGAATCGCTGCTCTACGGGAATGGATTCGATTGCCGCGAGCCCTCGCACGGCGTCGTTCTGTGTGCCGCACCAATAGTCGGCCATCGCTTCCATCAGTGCGCCGATATCGTCGAAATGCCAGTAGAAGCTACCTTTGGTGACTCCGAGTTCGTCACACAGCGTGGAGATCTTGACCCCGGAAACCCCCTCTCGCACGAGGAGATCAAAGGCCGCGTCGAGCCAACTCTCGACACTCAGACGGTTGGCCCGCGCCATCAGAGCAGCTCGTTCTCGCGGGCGCGTTCAGTTCTCACTCTCACACGTCGATCATAGATGCCTACGGTTGTTCGATCGCATCACCGGATCGTTCGACAATGAACCCGCTCCGTAGGTCACCGTGTCCACCACCCCAGAGTCACGCATGTTTCGAATCCTGCTGCATCGAAGTGTATTTCATCGATCCGCAGGCAACATCGCTGTCCATACCATACGGTGTGGTATGTAATACATTCTGGGAGGAGGCGTGAACGGTGAGCCACGAGTTCACGCGGCGTGCATTGCTCCGTGCAATCGGCCTCGCTGGAACCAGTGCAGCTTTGGTGTCGGCCACCCGTACGCCACCCCGGAGCGAACTGCGCAGTCCACTGATCTTTCACTCTCCTCCCATGACGCCCTTCGTCGACGAACTCCCGCGGCCGCGTGTTATTTCGGGAACCACACTCTCGCTCGACGCCGCGGTACACCGCCACCAATTCCACCGAGATTTCGACGCCGTGCCATCGCTGGGCTTCGGCGGTGACAACTACCTGGGCCCCACCATCGAATGTCATGCCGGAGAGGCACTCACACTGAATTTCACCAACCGACTCGAAAACCATCCACTGGCGCTCGACATGGACACCAGCATCCACGGAGTCACCGAAGATCACCGACGTGCGCCGCCGTCGTCGCTGCACCTACATGGCGGCGTCACACCACCCGGCAGCGACGGGCATCCACTACGAGCCATTGCTCCCGGACGCAGCATCACACACCATTTTCCGAACGAACAGCACGCGGGCCATTTGTGGTATCACGACCACGCCATGGGCATCACTCGATTGAATGTCTACGCCGGGTTGGCCGGTCAGTATTTCCTGCGCGACGAATTCGACACCGGCCGGCGCGGCAACCCTCTGAGACTACCCGCCGAAGACTACGAGATGCCCCTGATTCTCCAGGAAAAGATCTTCACAGCCGACGGGTATCAATCCATCCGTTCGACTCCGATCGTCCCGCAAGGTTCCTGGGAGGGCGGCGCCGTCGGAGACGTCGGTGTGGTCAACGGCAAGGTCTGGCCGCGAATGAATGTCGCGCGGGGGCTGTACCGCTTCCGCATCATCAACGCCGGGTCGTACAGCGTGTGGAACCTCCACTTCAGCAACGGAATGCACTTCGCGGTTATCGGCAACGAACATGGCCTGCTCGACGCTCCGGTGCGTGCGGCGAGCTTTCGGCTCTCACCCGGCGAACGCATCGACGTGCTCGTGGACTTCTCCGGCTTCCGCGAAGGTGATGCCGTCGAATTGATCAACGACGAGCAACCGCCCTTTCAAGCTGCGATGCTCGGCGAGGTGACAATGCCGGCCTTCTGCCGTTTCGTCGCCGATTCCCGTCGCGGGTTCACCGGCAGTGTGCCGAACTCGCTTCGCGGTGGCGCACGGCAACCGTCGGCGCTTCCGCCGCTCGAGGTTCCCACCCAGGTCCGAACCGTGACCGTCTCGCAGCCGTACGCAGTCCGCGTACCACCCGCAATCATGTCTCTCAACAATCTGCGCTTCGACAGTACCGACATCGAACTGCCCCGCCAGGGCACCGTAGAACAATGGGACATCGTCAACATCACGCCAGACCCACATCCGATTCACCTGCACCTTGTGATGTTCCGCATTCTCGGACGAGTACCTCTGAAGACATTCGAATATCAAGCGGCACATCCTCAACCGCCGATCGGTTCCAAGTGGACGCCTGCTGTCGACGGGTTTCTCGGGGGCCCCATGATCGCGCCGGCGCCCTGGGAGTCCGGCTGGAAGGACACCGTGCGGGTCGACGGCGGCACCGTCACCCGAATCATCGTCCGATTTCCCACCGCCGAGGAACTCGGATTCGATCCGGATGCATTGTTCAGCCCGGATGACTATCTACCCACCATGGCCCATGCTGATCATCACCCTGCGGCACAACAGATCCAGGGTTACGTGTGGCATTGCCACATTCTCGACCACGAGGACCACGACATGATGCTGAAATATCGTACGGTCCGATGACCTCGACTCCCCCGCTACCTGATGCGGTCACCCGCTCGCAGGAGGTTGCTCGGAACGCCATGACCCACAATCTCCTCCGCGACGGCCGCCGCGCGGATGGACGCGTCCAGATCGATGCCCGTCGTTATTCCCATGTCCCCCAGCATGTAGACCAGTTCTTCGGTGGCGATGTTTCCACTCGCGCCGGGGGCAAACGGGCATCCACCCAGCCCACCCGTGGACGCGTCGAGGTTACGAACTCCGTGCTGGAGCGCCGTCAGTGCGCAGGCAAGACCACTGCCTCGCGTGTTGTGAAAATGGACGCCTAGGTTGAAGTCGCCGACCCGGGCGTCAACCGCATCGATCAGCCGTCCGACGCGCCCCGGAGTTGCAGTGCCGATAGTGTCCGCGATCGAGAACTGATCGGCACCGAATTTCCTGGCCTGCTCCGCAATCCGCAACACGCGATCAGGATCGGTAGGTCCGTCGAACGGGCAGTCCCACGCCGTTGCGACGATGACCTCGACCCGGCCACCGGCGTCGTGAACAATCTTGACCACCTCCCCGATTCGCTCGGTGGCCTGCTCGGTAGTTGATCGAGTATTGGCTTCACTGTGACCATTCGAAGCCGAGACGACATATTCGACGGTTCCCATTCCCGCCGCTACTGCCCGTTTGGCTCCGCCGATTCCGGCGACCAGTGCAGAAAACTCGACCCCTGGCCACCGGTGCAGTTCTGCTGCCAGCGCTTCTGCGTCGGCTAGCGCCGGAACAGCACGCGGTGACACGAAGGACGTGGCTTCGATGCGCGGAACACCGGTTGCAACAAGAGCTTCGACAAGTCGAAGCTTCTCCGACAACGGCACAGGGGCCTCGATCTGGAGACCGTCGCGTGGACCCACCTCACGAATGCTGACTTCCGTAACCGTCATGTCAGATCACTCCCTTCTCGCGCAACGTTGCCTGTTCGTCGCCCGAAAGTCCGAGGAGTCCACCCCAGACGGACGCATTGTCCTGACCCGGCGTCGACGCTCCCGCGTTGCGCACAGTGCCGGGTGTCTCGCTGAAGGTAGGAACAACCCCCAAGCCCAAGACGTCCTCACCGATCCGGTCGTCGTAGTGTCCGACCAGCATTCCGCGCTCGATCAACTGTGGATCCTTGACCACGTCTTCGACGGTATTGATCGGTCCGGCAACAACTCCCACCTCCGTGAGACGCTCCACCAGACTGCTGGGGTCCTGCAGCGCGACCCAAGCACCGATCAACTCGTCGAGCTCGTCCTGATGTTTGCCGCGCGCAACATGATTGGAGAATCGGTCGTCCTGCGCCAGTTCCGGTCGCCCCATGATGGTGCACAGCCGGACGAAGAGCGTGTCCTGATTGGCCGCGATGACCACCCAGTTCCCCTCGGAGGTCTGATAGATATTGGAGGGCGCGATGCCCTCGAGCCTGGTACCCGAGGGTTGGCGAATGATGCCGCCGCGATCGTAGTCGGGAATCGTCGATTCCTGCACTGCCAGACACGATTCCGTGAGCGCAACGTCCACAACCTGACCTCGACCGGTTCGCTCACGGGAAAGCAGCGCCGCGAGCACACCTTGCACGGCGAACATCCCGCCGAGCGAATCTCCGAGCGAGAGTGCGATACGCGGCGGCGCCTGGCCGGGATATCCGTTCAGGTGCCGGAAACCGCTGACAGCTTCGGCCACCGAGGCATAGCCGGCGCTCTTGGCCTTCGGACCGGTCTGCCCGTAGCCGGATACCCTGGCCAGCACCAGTTTCGGATTGCGTTCGCTGAGCACGTCAAACCCCAGACCCCATTTTTCGAGGGTGCCCGGCCGGAAGTTCTCGACGACGACATCCGCGTGCTCGACCAGATCCAGAAACAGTTCGCGACCTTTGTCGACCCGCAGATCCAGCGTGACGCACCGCTTGTTGCGGGCGTGGACGGTCCAGAAGAATCGGTGACCGTCCTGCTCCGCCTGTCCCCAGGTGCGAAGCGGGTCTGGACGATCCGGCGACTCGATCTTGATCACGTCGGCACCCATGTCACCGAGTAGTTTCCCGGCGAAGGGTCCGGCAATCAACGTGCCGAGCTCGATTACCCGATATCCGTCCAGGGGCCCGGTGGGCACACCTTCCGACACAGCAGCCTCCTCGTGGGAACGTCTCTCCCTACGAAAGGTTACGTCACCAGCCGATACCTCAACATCATGTCGTGGTCTTCGTGATCGAGCATGTGGCAGTGCCAGACGTACCCTTGCAGGTCTCCCATGTCGCCGCCGCCGTGCCCGCTGTGATCTGCCATCGCGCTCCGCGGGAACGTCGCGTCCGGATCGAAGCCCAGTTCGTCAGCCGTCGGGAAGCGCACGATGATGCGAGTGATGGAGTTGGCGTCCACGATGACGGTGTCCTTGGCGCCCGTCTCCCACACTTCCGGCGCCCGCAGCGGCGAGGTCACAAAATCATCCGCCGACGGTGTCCAACGCGTCCCGAGATCCGGCAACGGGTACGCAGCCGTGTACGCAGGCGTGTTGATGTTCTGCCTACCCAAGACCCGAAACGTCACCAGATGCAGGTGAATCGGATGCGGTTCCGTCGTCACGTTGATCAGATTCCACTGCTCGACGGTTCCCTGACGCGGCAATTCGATATCCGAGTCGGTGTACCGCAAATTGTTGAGCGACATGGTGATCGTCGGATAACTCGAGGGCCGGGACAGTTGCATGATCGTGAGATTGCGGACCACATCGGGCGCGGACACGGGCGAGGCGACGGGACTCAGTTGCTGCGGCACCGGCCCCGTGAACCCTTTCGCGCTGCTCACGTCGAACCTGGCAAACAGGGGCATCACCTGCGTACCGCGTTGCGCCACAGCCAAAGGCACCGGTTCATCGTTGCGCAGTTCCACACTGGTGCCGGGTTCGAGCATGCCGAAGTCGACCAGGAGGTCAGCTCGTTCACCCGGGCTCAAGCGCACATGATCCGTCGGCGCCGATGCCGCGAGCAATCCGGATTCCGAGCCGATCACCCAGAACCGCATACGATTTCCGAAATACAGATTCCACACCGAGTACGACGCGGCATTGAGCACACGCAGGCGGTACAACCCCCGCGCCACTTCGATTCTGGGCCACACGACGCCGTTCACCACACCCACGTCACCGGGCGTCGCGGGATCCCAGGCGCCCTGCGGTGTTGTCCACGTCGACCTGACACTTTGCCGTCCGTCGGAGGTGAACACCTTGTCCTGCAAAATCAACGGCAGTTCGAACTCGCCAGACGGCAAGCCGAGCGGATTACCGGCCGCCCCGGTGTCATCGTTATCACGAAGCAGGTACATCCCGGCCAGGCCCGCGTAGACGTTCAGCCGAGTCATTCCCATGGCATGGTCGTGATACCAGTGATTACCGCTACCGCTGGGATTGCCGTTGCCGGGGGCATTGCCGAACTCGTGCACCAGCCCCTCGCCGGGACGCTGAATCAACTCGGGATTCCCGTCGAATTGCGGCGCGGTGACGCCGCCGTGCAGGTGCAGCGACGTGGGAACCTGCGTCCGATCGTTATCACTGAGGCCGTGCAGACGCGAATCCACATCAGCGGCAAGAGGATGCGTGGTGATGTCGTTGGCGTACCGCAGCGTCAACGATTGCTCGACATGAGCCTCGATCGTCGGCCCGAGGTAGTCCATCCCGCCGTATCCCAGCGACGGCGACGGCGGCAGGTCGGGATGGAACCGGTGCATCGACGACGCGGCACGAAGCTCGAGATTGCTACCGCCGATCGTCGGCGGAAATACCAGCGCCTCGCGAAAAGGTTCCAGGCGTGGTGACGGCAATTGGAGTGGCCGTAGCGGATCGATATCAGGCAAAGCTGTACGTGCGGATTCCCGAGCTGAAGCGGACCCCACCGACAGTGCTCCTAGTCCTGCCATCAATCCCAAGCCCTGCAGCACCGAGCGTCGACGGATCTTGTGCGGCTTGTGCACAGGCTCATCCACTACAGGCCCCCTATCGCTGACGGCATCCGGACCGGGTTACCCCTGGGGCGATGAGGTCAAACACGCAGCGGCGAGGTCAAACACAGATTTCGAATCGCGGGTTCGAGAAAACTATTGACTCGAATTTTTGTTCGACTACAATGAGGTGATGAGGATCGGGGGATCCACATTCGGGGGGCATCAATGAGCATCGACACATCAGATATGGTTTCCGGTTCTGCCGCGGGATTACGTGCCAGGCTGTGGCAAGCGCCAGCAGCTGACCTTCGTGCCGCCGCAATCGAGGCAAGCACCGAAATCCTGCGACTCGAAGCAATCCGCGTCGCCGTCGTCGACGAACTCTCCCTACGCCCGGACGATCAGGTGCTCTGCTACCGCAATACCGGCCGCTGGCTGGCAGCACACACCATGCTGCAAATCCCTGCCGGCAACAAGATCGCCGCCCTCGGCGCCGCACTACGGACATTCCCCACGGTAGCGGCACGATTCGACGACGGAGACTGCTCCTTCGACCACGCCGCACTGATCATGTCATTCTGCGAATCACCACCCAAAGGAATGCCCGAAGACGCACTACCGCAGTGCATCGACCTCTTGCTGGCTGCCGCCTCCGGGGTCGAAGCCACCACCACCAAAATCCGCTACGTGATCGCAACACTGGAACGACTCTTCGAATCCGACAACATTCCACCCGCCGAAGACGTCGACCGCAACGAACTACGCATCGCCACAACATTGAACGGGCGGGTTGTCGTCCGAGGCGATTTCGACGCCGTCACCGGCGAAATGCTCCTCTCCGCCCTGTCGAACCTGACCATGCCCACCCCAGCACCGGACGGAACCCCTGATGCCCGTTCGGCAGCCAAACGCACAGCCGACGGATTCACCGAACTGATCCGCCGCCACCTCGATTGCGCAAAAACCGGTATCGACGGCGGCCAGCGGCCACATCTGAATGTTCACATCAACGCCCGAGATCTCGCCGAACACCGCAACTGCGCGGCGCAGGAAACTGCCACGGAAGAAGAAACTTCACTCGATCCGGACCTCTCCGATCTCGACGTAGGCCACATGCCGTGGATGGGACCACTATCCCTCTCGCAGACCAGACTCCTCGGCTGCGACTGCTACCTCTCCACGATCCTGCTCGACAACCACGGAGCGCCACTCGATGCCAGACCCGGAAAACGATTGGTCACCGCCGAACAACGCGTCGCCTTGATCGCCCGTGACAAAGGCTGCGCCTTCCCGGGCTGCGATTGCGTACCAGCCTGGACCGACGCACACCACATAAAACACTGGGCGAACGGCGGGCCGACGGTGATGAACAACCTTGTCCTGCTGTGCCGTTCACACCACCGACTCATGCACCGCAAAGCCGGATACATCGGAAAATGGGAAATCCGAATCGGCGCCGACAACAAACCCTGGTTCATTCCGCCGCCGGCGATCGACCCGCAGCAACACCCGAGACCGGCAAACAACACCTACCGAACCTGACGGGTGAAAGCCACTCGGATACAACAGAACACGGCCTAGCACCGCATCGAAGGATCCCCCGACGCGGTGCCAACAGGCAGTGGATTCCATCAGACTGGTTGCGGCATTGTGGTGCCGCGCGGGAATCGCTCCCGAATTTCCGCCGGCGTGACAACTCTCGGGACGAGGGGTCGCTCGTCACGCAGATGGCGCTCCAACACCTTGCCGGTCATCGGCGCAATGACTTTCAGAGCAGCGGTCATATTCTTCGGCGAACTACCCACGCGCACGGCTGTTCGCACGGCCGGTGCAATTGCCTTGTCCAGCAACGCCGGTTGATCGAATCCACCCATAGTTCGCATCCAGCCGGGCAGTGTTGCGATTGTTGCCGGCGCGACCAATCGACTGAACGTCGCGAACCTCGTCTTCCCGTGCGCCCTGGGTGTTCTCAGCAAATAGTGCATCGCCCGGTTTGCACGCTCAGAGGTACACAGCCTCGGCCTGACCTCTGCGAAGTACTCACGCACCTCTTCGCGGGAACGGGGAACGTCGGACGCCTTGCATGTCTGCAACTGCGCGGCGATCACACATTCTTCCCAGTACCGATGCTCTTCCACAGCAGGGAGCGGACCCGGCCCGTACATCTCGTAACACTTGAGCACCGAATGCCAACCGGTCACGTGGATCCACAGTTGTGACGCCGGGTTGTTTGCGCTGTAACGAGTTCCGGTGATCGGCTCGATTCCCGCCGCTTGGGCGTGGACAGTCATGAGATGGTCGGACAAGGCCAGTGCGGTCCGCCCGTCGGCGGTGGCAACGGTGAGGAAGTAGGCCAGCGTTCGGTCGAGTCGACCGGCGGGATCACTGTAGATGCCACTCATGTCGGCCACCGCGGCGGCAAGGAAGGGGTCGAAGTGCTCGAGCACCACCGACCGCTGGAACCCGATCAGTGCTGTTGGGGCTGCCCAGATCTTCCAACTGGGTGACCCTGGGCCGAAAAAGCCGTAATCCTCGCGCGGTCGATCCATGTTCCGGTCGGACATTGTGAGGTTCCCCGTTCATGTCATATGCACAGTTCAGGCCTACCCATTCGAATACAACGCCACCGTAGCAATCAACCTCAACGAATACAACGGTTGCGTATTATTCATAACGAAGTGGCTGGCAGCTTAGGGTGGGAGCGGAGGTGAGGCACACGATGACCAGGTCACAGGCAGACGAATCACAGACAGGCGCTCCGCGACGCAAGTACGCCCCTCGCATGGCACCTGAGCAACGATGCGAACAGCTACTCGACGCTGCTTTCCAGATCACCGGCCGCGTTGGTCTGCACAACCTCAGCATGGAAGCAGTGGCCGCTGAAGCCGGCGTCGGCAAGCCTGTCCTCTACACAGTTTTCGACACCAGAACTGATCTCGTCGCCGCACTCCTGCGCCGCGAGCACGAGCGGGCCATCGCCCAGGTGCTCGAAACCATGCCGACAGATCTGAGCGAACTCGGCCCCGCGGCGTCGTACGCCGGAACCGTCGGCGCCTTTGTCGACGCCGTACTCGAGAACCCGACGCGGTGGCGCCTGATTCTCACGTCTGTCGAGAACGCGCCCAGCGAGTATCACGACCTGTTGAAGCTCTCTCGCGGAGCTGTTTTCGCCCGCGCCGAAGAACTGGCCCGCGCCGGGATTGCCCTCGAACCGAAACTCGAAGGGCTGGACCCGGTTCTCCTCGCACACACCATGATGTCGTTTGCCGAAATGCTCGGGCGGTTGGCCGTCAGCGACCCCGAAACCTATACCCGAGAACGACTTTCCAGTTTTGCCGTGGCTCTCGCACAATCGGTCGGGCGTTAGCACACGACTGAAACCTGTCGGTCGGATCTGCTTCAATACACACATGACATCACCATCGATCGAACCGCTGCAGCTTTTCGAAACATCTCCCGGCAACTGGTCACTGATGCTCACCGACCAGCATTTCGGCAAGGTGGCAGCAGTATTCGAGCAGGTAGAGGGCTTCGAAGGCTCCGGCTACGACTGGGCTTCGGTCGCCCACGCAGTGGTAGGCCGCGATGCACCACATCTGGAAGGCCGATTCGGCACCGACCCCGAGGCCGGCATGTTTGTTGCCTACGGCGGCGACAACGAAGCTCTCGGCGAACTCGGAGTGCTTCTCGCCAAAGCGTATTCGGATGCCGACTACCTCGGCGGGCTGGTCGCGATCTCCGAACTCGACTAGAACTCCCGACAAACGACAGTGACCCCGCACCGGAAGGCACGGGGTCACTGACAAGCGGGGTCACCGACAAAAAGGATGCTTAGCCGACCAGCAGCTCGGCAATCTGAATCGTGTTGAGCGCGGCACCCTTACGCAGGTTGTCGCCCGAGACGAAGAGCGCGAGTCCGCGGCCTTCGGGGACACCCTCGTCCTGACGGATGCGACCGACCAGCGACGCATTGCCACCAGCTGCGGCGAGCGGCGTCGGAACGTCGACCAATTCCACGCCGGGAGCGTCGGCGAGGATTTCCTTCGCGC
This sequence comes from Rhodococcus sp. KBS0724, assembly GCF_005938745.2. Classification (NCBI taxonomy): domain Bacteria; kingdom Bacillati; phylum Actinomycetota; class Actinomycetes; order Mycobacteriales; family Nocardiaceae; genus Rhodococcus; species Rhodococcus sp. KBS0724. The sequence goes on along the minus strand of NZ_VCBX02000001.1, from coordinate 467,448 downwards.
GAGCGACCGAGAGGGGGTTGGCGAACTCGGCGTTGATCGCGAGCGAGTGACCGGTCACGACGGGAACGCGCACGCAGGTGCCCGAAACCAACAGATCGGGAAGCCCGAGAATCTTGCGGCTCTCGTTGCGGAGCTTCTGGTCCTCGTCGGTCTCGCCGCTGCCGTCGTCGACCAACGAACCTGCGAGAGGCAGGACGTTGAATGCGATCGGTGCGACATAGTTGTTCGGGGCCGGGAAGTCGACGGCACTGCCGTCGTGAACCAGCTTCTCGGCGTCACCGACAACAGCGCGCACCTGGCCGAGGAGTTCCTCGACGCCGGCGATGCCGCTGCCGGACACAGCCTGGTAGCTGGAGACGATCAGACGCTGCAGACCAGCTTCGTCGTGCAGAACCTTCAGCACCGGCATCGCTGCCATGGTGGTGCAGTTGGGGTTCGCGATGATGCCCTTGGCCAGGTTCTTCGCGTCCTGCGGGTTGACCTCGCTGACCACGAGGGGAACCTCGGGATCCTTGCGCCACGCGGAAGAGTTGTCGACAACGGTCGCACCGGCAGCGGCGAACCGCGGAGCCTGTGCACGGGACAGCGTCGCACCGGCGGAGAAGAGGGCGATGTCGATGCCCTTGAGATCCTCGTCGGACGTTGCTGCGGCATCCTCGACAACGATCTCTTCGCCGCGGAACGTCAGCTTCTTACCGGCAGAGCGCGCCGATGCGAAGAACCGCACCTTGTCTGCGGGGAAGTTACGTTCTTCGAGCAGAGTGCGCATGACGATGCCGACCTGACCGGTCGCACCGACAACAGCGATTGTTGTCATCAGAAATTACCGTCCTGTTCCTGCGTGTACTACAGCTTCTTCGTCGCCGCCCAGTCCGAAGGCTGCGTGGATAACGCGCACGGCGTCGTCGAGTTCGGTGTCCTTGACCAGCACGGAGATGCGGATCTCGGAAGTCGAGATGAGGTCGATGTTGATGTCGGCCTTGGCCAGTGCCTCACAGAACGTGGCCGTGACACCCGGATGGCTGCGCATGCCGGCGCCTACGAGGGAGACCTTGCCGATGTGGTCGTCGAACAAGATCTGTGTGAAACCGATGTCATCCTGACGCTTGGTCAGGATCTCGACCGCGCGCGGGCCGTCAGCCGTCGGCAGCGTGAAGGTGATGTCCGTCTTGTTGGTCTCCACCTTGGAGATGTTCTGCAGCACCATGTCGATGTTGATCTCGGCATCGGAGACAGCGCGGAACACCTTGGCAGCGTGTCCCGGTGTGTCCGGCAATCCGACAACGGTGATCTTGGCTTCGCCGCGATCGTGCGCGACTCCGGTGATCAGGGCCTCTTCCACAGGAATGTCCTCCATCGATCCGGACACGATTGTTCCGGGCTTGGTGGTGTATGACGAACGGACGTGCACTGGCACGTTGTAGCGACGGGCGTACTCGACGCAGCGGAGCATGAGCACCTTGGCACCGCACGCTGCGAGTTCGAGCATTTCCTCGAAGGAAACCGTCTCGAGACGGTGTGCGTCGGGGACGATGCGCGGATCGGCGGAGTAAACGCCGTCGACGTCGGTGTAGATCTCGCAGACGTCGGCGTTGAGAGCAGCTGCCAACGCCACGGCAGTGGTGTCCGAGCCACCGCGTCCGAGCGTCGTGATGTCCTTGCTGTCCTGGCTGACGCCTTGGAATCCGGCGACCAGAACGATCGAGCCCTCGTCGAGCGCGGTGCGAACACGGCCAGGGGTGACGTCGATGATCTTGGCGTTACCGTGGCTGCCGGTGGTGATGACTCCGGCCTGTGAGCCCGTGAACGAGCGAGCCTCGGCCCCGAGAGAATGAATTGCCATCGCAACCAAGGAGTTGGAGATGCGCTCACCCGAGGTCAGCAGCATGTCCATTTCACGGGCCGGCGGGGAAGGGCACACCTGCTGAGCCAGGTCGAGCAGCTCATCGGTGGTATCGCCCATCGCTGACACCACGACGACGACATCATTGCCGGCCTTCTTGGTCTCGACGATCCGTTCAGCGACTCGTCGGATGCGCTCGGCGGTTGCCACCGAGGATCCGCCGTACTTCTGGACGACGAGAGCCACGCGTTTCTACCTCCAGGTCGAAATTGTTTACAGATACCAGAGGTCGAGCTTACCGACGTGGTCCTGGGACTTCCCGACGCGTACTGACCTCGGCCCTCACCTCGGGCTCGGATTCACGCCCGAACTGTTGTGAGATCGCCTTTCGCATTGATGTCGCGGAACGTGAACCACCGGCAACGTAACCCAGTACTGCGACGGCAACTCCGCAGGCAAGGAGGATGCGGATACTGCTGACCAGTGAAGTCGCGACGGTGTCGAACACCGCGACTGCCGCATCCGGGGACACGATGTCTTGATTGTGTAAATAAACCCGACGCACGACGGTCAACGCCACGAGCAGGGCAATCATGGCGACCGCCGTTGCCAGCCCGACCAGCGAGAGTGCGCGCATTCGTTTCGGCGCACTAGCGACGGCAATCACGGCGCAGAGCGCGGCCACCCACGGCAACCACAAAGCAGCGCGATCGAGGGCGTTCGAGTAGCGCTGTGCCGCCACCAGTTCGTCGGATTGCAGGATCTCGAACTGCGGATCAAATGCCGGGAGGCGATCGACGACGGTGAATCCGCGGTCGGACACACGAGTCCGCACTTCCGTCATGACCGGCTCGAGAGACAGGGTGACGGTTCCGTATTCGTCGGCTCGCACGATGCCGTCCGTTGCCTGGCCGGTGACCGCCGCGGCAAGTTGTGCGTGCGCCCCACGGTTGGCCTCGGTCCACAGTGTCGCGAACTGATCACTCGAAACCAGTGCGAGTGCCGCCTCCCGAACGACACTTTCGGTCGGGCCGGTCAGTATCTGCGGCAATCCGTCCAGCCGCCGCGTCAACTCCTCCGTCAGTCGATCGGCCACCGCAGACTGCACCGCGGGGTCCGACGCCAACGGCGCGACCGTGTCGACATAACTGTCGGTGTCATTCACCTGAGTGTGGACGAACAGCGCCAACACCGACGCCGCGGTGCTCAACGCTCCGGTCACGATCAGGACACAGCAGAGTATCCAGCGCAACACTCGTGTCACGAGCGCTTGCCGCGGGTGGGCCGGATCTTCGCGGTGATGCGATGGATGCGGAGGTCGTCGGTAGGTATCCGAAAGGTCTCGTGCACGTGCACCGTCATCAAATTCTTGCCGAACAGGCCCGCGTCGAGGAGGTACGCAGCCACGACATTCTCGCCGTCAACAGTCCACTCCACATCTCGAATCGCGCGCACCAAACGGAACTGTGGACCACCGGACAGGCTGCGCCGCAAGTGATTTCCCGAGAATCCGGTTTTGATCCCCGCCTCGTGCCGCACTGCATCCGGAGCCAACGGAACTGAACTGCCGTCATGACTGAGAAGCGCATCGAGGTACGCGCGCGCCACGGCTATTCGAGGATCATCCATGCGATCAGTCGATCACTTCGGAGCACGAAACAACAGCACCGAACAACGACAATTTCGGAATGTCGCCGAACCCCACCTCGATCGCCGACGTTCCAGGAGTAGAGTGCAGAGCATGCAGCGCGCACTCCTTCTTGGTTGCCGCGACGGGGTCTGATCCAGACTGGCCTCCCGTCGCGGGGTTTTGTGTGCGCCGGTCGACCAAGCCTTCCGGACTTTCGGTCATGACCAACAGGTCATCAGGCCGGGTCCACAATCGTTGGAGATCACCCCATGTCCCCCGCTGACGCATTCACCACCGGCACTCGCATCATCACGCCTCCCACCAAGCCGGCACCTTCCGACCAGCCTGCGTGGAACACGCAGAAGAACTCGTCGATGCCCACGTTCCGTTACCGTCCCTTCTCCGAAGAAGTCGAAACGGTCACGCTGCCGGACCGCACCTGGCCGGACAAGGTCATCGACCGTGCCCCGCAGTGGTGCGCGGTGGATCTGCGTGACGGCAACCAGGCCCTGATCGACCCGATGAGCCCGGCACGTAAGCGTCGCATGTTCGACCTGCTGGTCCGAATGGGTTACAAGGAGATCGAGGTCGGCTTCCCGTCGGCAAGCCAGACGGACTTCGACTTCGTCCGCGAAATCATCGAAGACGGAGCAATCCCGTCCGATGTCACCATCCAGGTGCTGACGCAGTCGCGTCCCGAGCTGATCAAGCGCACGTTCGAGGCGTGTGAAGGTGCCGAGAACGCGATCGTGCACTTCTACAACTCCACCTCGATCCTGCAGCGTCGTGTCGTCTTCCGCGCCGACAAGGACACGATCAAGAAGATCGCCACCGACGCCGCCGAGCTGGTGCTCGCCGAGTCGAAGAAGTACCCGGACACCAACTGGCGCTGGGAGTATTCCCCCGAGTCCTACACGGGTACCGAGCTGGAGTACGCCAAGGAAGTATGTGACGCCGTCACCGAGACCTTGGGCGCCACACCGGCAAACCCGGTAATCCTGAACCTGCCTGCGACGGTCGAGATGGCCACGCCCAACGTGTACGCCGACTCCATCGAGTGGATGCACCGCAACCTCGCTCGCCGCGACTCCGTCATCCTGTCGCTGCACCCCCACAACGACCGCGGAACCGGCGTCGCTGCAGCTGAGCTGGGCTACCAGGCCGGCGCCGACCGCATCGAAGGCTGCCTGTTCGGCAATGGCGAGCGCACCGGCAACGTCTGCCTGGTCACCCTCGCCCTGAACATGTTCACGCGTGGCGTCGACCCGCAGATCGACTTCTCCAACATCGACGAGATCCGTCGCACGGTCGAGTACTGCAACCAGCTGCCCGTTCACGAGCGTCACCCGTACGGCGGCGACTTGGTCTACACCGCATTCTCGGGCAGCCACCAGGACGCCATCAACAAGGGCCTCGACGCCATGAAGGTCGACGCCGACGGGCAGAACTCCGACGTCGACGACATTCTGTGGCAGGTTCCGTACCTGCCCATCGACCCCAAGGACGTCGGCCGCAGCTACGAGGCCGTCATTCGCGTGAACTCGCAGTCCGGCAAGGGCGGCGTCGCGTACATCATGAAGGCCGATCACGGTCTGGTGCTGCCGCGTCGTCTGCAGGTCGAGTTCTCGCAGTCGGTCCAGAAGATCACGGACGGTGAGGGCGGCGAGGTTTCGCCGAAGGAAATGTGGGACGTCTTCCACGAGGAGTACCTGGCTCCGATCACCCCGCTCGAGCGCATGAAGCAGAAGGTCACCGCTTCCGAGGAAGACGGCGGCACCGATGCGATCACCGCGATCGTAAAGGTGAACGGCAAGGAGCAGGAGATCTCCGGTACCGGCAACGGTCCGCTCGCTGCCTTTGTCGACGCACTGGGAAGCATTAACTTCGACGTTCGGGTTCTCGACTACTCCGAGCACGCCATGTCCGCTGGTGACGACGCTCAGGCTGCCGCCTATGTCGAGTGCGCCGTAACTGGCCCCGACGGTCAGAGCACCGTCGTCTGGGGTGTCGGTATCGCCACCTCGATTACGACGGCGTCGCTGCGTGCCGTGGTTTCGGCAGTTAACCGCGCTAGCTAGGACACCTGTCGAGTGTGGCTCCTATCCGATTCGGATAGGAGCCACACTTGTCTGAACTGCCTATCGAATTCGCGTGAACGACGAACGTCCTGAACCGGATATTAAAGAATTCATTACAGTTCTTTTCATCCGTTGGGGATGATGCGGAAGAGGTCATCGCATGAGATAGTTCATCTCAGACAAATCCGACCTGTGAAATGGGGCTCGACAATGGATTCCTTCTGGGATTTCCTCTGGGTGATAATCGTCAGTTTTGCGTTCATCGCATACCTGATCCTGCTGTTCTCGATCATTACGGACCTCTTCCGCGACCACAAGACTTCAGGTTGGAAGAAGGCCATCTGGGTATTCTTCCTCTTCGTCATTCCGTGGCTCACCGCGCTCATCTACCTGATCGTGAAGAGCGACGGTATGGCTCAGCGCTCGATGGAAGCAGCGCAGCAGGTCAAGCAGGCACAGGACAGCTACATTCGCGAGGTTGCGGGTAAGTCTCCCGCCGAGGCAATCGCAGATGCGAAGGCACTTCTCGATGCCGGCACGATCAACGAAGAAGAATTCGCCTCTCTGAAGGCCAAGGCTCTGGCAGCCTGATTCATCTTCGGTTCAATTGCAGGTTGCACCACCGAAGCGGGAGCGACACTAATCGTGTCGCTCCCGCTTTGTTTATTCTCCGACGGCCCGCTGGGCGTCTCGGAACGCCGCAAGTACCGTCGAGATCGCCGGACTTCGATCGCCGTGCAATCGCGTTGCCAATTCATAGACCCGGGCAGCACGCACACCGGCTATCGGTTTCCTCGATACCGCAGGATGCGTGATCGCGTGTCGCGGCATCAACGCAACTCCGTGCCCCGCGGCAACCAGTTCCTCGATAACCCGGAAATCGTTTATCCGATGCGCGACGCGAGGTTGCACACCGGTAACAGCCGCGACTGACATCAGCACGTCGTCGACGGGAAATCCACCGCGCACACTGATCCAGTTCTCGTCCACCAGCTGATCCAACCGAACCGAATCCTGCTTTGCCAGAGGATGATCCGGCCGCAGAACCAAGTCGATGGGTTCACGCATCAAGGACCGCACACTCACCCGCGGAAACGACGTCTCCGCAGCGCGTTCGTCGCGATGGGTGAGGATCACGTCGTGATCGGCCAGAAGGCCCGGCACCGCTGACGCCGGCTGATCCACGTCGCACGCATCGATGTCGACACCTGACCCCTCGAGTGCCGTCAAGACCCGGGGCAGCAGTAGTGCAGCCCCGGACGGGAAGAACGCCACCCGCACCTTGCCGCGCGGCGAACCGCGGTACGACGCCATCTCGGCATCGGCGCGTTCGAGAGCGGCCACCACGTCGTCGGCGCGCAGAACCAAAGCCCGGCCGGCGTCGGTGAGCCTGAGTTTTCGGCCGTCCGGTTCCAGGAGCGGCACACCCGCCTCGCGGGCGAGGATCTTGAGTTGTTGGGAGACCGCGGACGGCGTCATGGAGAGTGCCTCGGCGGTGGCGCCCACCGTTCCTCTGTCAGCCAGCTCGCGCAGCACTCGCAACCGGGTTGCATCCATGTAGAAAAACTACATTAATAGTCCATCTTTATTCGCTTGTCCTGATGCTTTGCACAGCTCACGATTGACACCATGACTCCTCGCGACCGCCTACTCGGATTGACCGTCGCGATCATGTGGGGATTGAACTTCCTGGCGATCCGCGTCGGACTCGACCACTTCCCGCCCTACTTCTTCGCCGCGCTGCGCTTTCTGCTGATCGCGATTCCCGTGGTGATCTTCGTGCCGCGCCCTCAGGTTCCGACGCGATGGCTGTTGCTCTACGGCTTCGGTTTCGGCTTCGGTCAGTTCGTGTTCCTGTACTGGGCAATGCACACGGGCATGCCAACCGGTCTCGCATCGTTGGTCCTGCAGTCGTCGGCTCCCTTCACTGTTCTACTGGGCGCGTTCCTGCTCCGCGAGAAGCTCAGCGTGTGGCAGGTGTCCGGCATCGGCGTTGCCGTGGCTGGCATGGCTCTGATCGGCTGGGACCGCTCGCACCAGGCTGCCTTGCTACCGGTGATCCTGACGCTGTTGGCCGGTCTGTCCTGGGCTTTTGGCAACCTCGGCAGCCGCCTTGCCGCGGCCGGTACCGTCGGCAACCCAAATCCGATGCGCCTGATGTTGTGGATGTGCGTCATTCCCCCACTGCCGATGCTTGCCCTGTCCGCCGCCGTCGAAGGTCCGAGCGCGGGCTGGAATGCCCTCGGAAGCTCATTCAGCGCTGACGGGTGGCCGGCACTGATCGGACTCGCGTACATCGTGTTGATCGGCACCATCGCCGGATCGGGAATCTGGACCATCCTGATGGGACGCTATCCCGCGGGCACCGTTGCACCGCTCTCCCTGCTCGTCCCGGTGGTGGGAATCGGCGCATCCTGGCTGTTCCTGCACGAGAATCCCAGCGCGTTGTCACTGGTGGGAGCCGTCATCGTGATCGTCGGGGCAAGTGCCGCCCAGATACGACGCACCCCCAAGGCTGCTGTTCCGTCGAACACACCGGCGTGGCAAGCACCTGCACGACTCGAAGTCTGACCGCGCGCTGTGCCAAACTCGGGCCGTGGGAACTGGACTATCGATCACGACACGCGGAAAGCTCGCCCTGCGCGCTGCCGCCACGGCCTCCTGGGCATCGCAGAAAGCCGGCCGCGGCAAGGGCTCCATGATCGGTGGGCTCATCGCCCTCAAGATCGACCCGACGCTGATGACCCAACTCGGGCGCGGAAAACGAACCGTTGTTGTCACCGGCACCAACGGCAAGTCGACAACAACGCGCATGACGGCAGCGGCACTCGCGACGCTCGGTGACGTGGCAACGCAGGCCGACGGCGCCAACATGGACGCCGGAATCGTCGCGGCACTGGCAAACCGGATGAACGCGCCGGTCGCGGCGCTCGAAGTCGACGAACTCCACGTTCCCCACGTGGCCGACGCCGTGAACCCGGAAGTGATCGTGCTCCTGAATCTGAGCCGCGACCAACTCGACCGGGTCGGCGAGATCAACATGATCGAACGCAAACTGCGAGCCTGCGTCAACGCGCACCCGAATGCGGTCATCGTCGCCAACTGCGACGACGTACTGGTCACCTCCGTGGCCTACGACGCCCCCAACGTCGTGTGGGTTGCCGCCGGCGGCGGGTGGGCCGGCGATTCCGTCAGCTGCCCACGTACCGGCGAACCCATCGTCTGGGAGGGAAAGCACTGGCGCAGTACCGGTTCGGACTTCGCGCGACCCGAGCCGTCCTGGTGGCTCGACGACGACAACCTCTACGGCCCTGACGGCCTGAAAATCCCGATGACGTTGACACTTCCCGGAAAAGCCAACCGCGGCAACGCAGCTCAGGCCGTCGCTGCTGCAGTTGCCCTGGGCGCAGATCCGGTCGGCGCGGTTGCCGCCGCGTCGACGGTCCAGGAAGTTGCCGGGCGCTACAGCACTGTCCAGGTGGGCTCGCATTCCGTCCACATGCTTCTCGCGAAGAATCCCGCCGGCTGGCAGGAAGCTCTGTCGATGATCGATCCGTCCGTCGACGGTCTGGTCATTGCAGTGAATGGGCAGGTCCCCGACGGCGAGGATCTCTCCTGGCTGTGGGACGTGAAGTTCGAACACTTCGAAGGCGTCAAAGTAGTCGCTGCCGGTGAGCGGGGAACCGACCTCGCCGTGCGCCTCACCTACGCCGGCGTCGAGCACACCCTGGAGCCGGATCCCTTGCGCGCCATCGCTTCCTGCCCGCCCGGTCGCGTCGAAGTTCTTGCCAACTACACGGCATTTCGCGATCTGAACACCGCAATCGCCAAGGAGACCCGCGATGTCTGATTCGACAGTGCGCATCGGGCTTGTCCTCCCCGACGTCATGGGAACCTACGGCGACGGTGGTAACGCCCTGATCCTGCGTCAGCGCCTGCGCATGCGCGGCTACGACGCCGAGATCGTCGACATCACGCTCAACGACCCGGTGCCGGATTCACTCGAGGTCTACACCCTTGGCGGCGCGGAGGATTCCGCGCAGCGCCTCGCTACCCGACATCTCGCGAAATACCCCGGCTTGCAGCGCGCAGCCGAACGCGGCGCACCCGTCCTCGCAATCTGCGCGGCCATCCAGGTTCTGGGTAACTGGTACGAGACGTCAAGCGGCGAAAGAGTCGACGGCGTCTCGATGCTCGACGTCACCACCTCGCCGCAAGAGAAGCGCTCGATCGGTGAAGTCATCACGAAGCCGCTGATCGACGGACTCACCGCACCCCTTTCCGGGTTCGAGAATCACCGCGGCGGAACAACTCTGGGCAGCGCAGCCTCAGGATTCGCCAGGGTCACCCATGGCGTCGGCAACGGCGTCGGCGACGGGTTCGAAGGCGTCGTACAGGGTTCGGTGATCGGGACGTACATGCACGGACCTGCCTTGGCGCGTAACCCGGAACTCGCAGACCTGCTGATCATGCGGGCACTGGGTGTGACCGAACTCGAGCCGCTGCACCTGCCCGAGGTCGACAAGCTCCGCAAGGAACGGCTCGCGGTTCGCTGATTCGGCTCAGGCAGCTTCGGTTCAGACGGCTTCGGTTTTACCCTCGGTGAGGACCAATTCCACTGCCAGCAGCGCTGCGCAGACCAGACCGGCCACCAACTCGGGCACCGGGGTGTAGGTGCCCGCGAGAACTGCGACTATCGCGACCGAGAACGGCGCCAACGTGCGAAGCGAGGAATCGTGGAGCCTGATGTGGATGAACCACAGCGCCGCGAGGATGACCGCGACCGGAACGGTTACGGCGGCGCCCGTCACCAACGCACTGCCGTCGCCGTGGTGCGTCCAGAAGTCGACGCGGGACGCCAATCCCGCACCGATGGCGGCAGCGGCCGCGAAGATGAAGTAGTGCCCGAATCCCCACACGAAGGGTGAGGCGTCGCCGTTGCCGATGACATCGCCAGCGCTGCGTTGGAAGTACAGCCACCACAGGCTGAAAACGATCAGGATTCCGCCGATGACGACGTAGGTGACCTGCGCTGCCGGATGCTCGCCGTCCACTGCATCCTGAATTGCGAGAGTGGTCGAGAGGATCGTCTCGCCGAGAACGATGATGAAGAACAACGAGTACCGCTCGGCGATGTGATGCGGATGCCACGGCGTCATCCCCGGCTTCTCGGACCAGACCGGCACTGCGAACTCGCACAGTACCAACACGAGGAACGTCGGAACGTAGATGGCGGACGGCACGAAGTAGAAACCGATCCAACCGATCTGGACCAACACGATTCCGAGAGCGTATCGACGGGCCGTCAGCGCGTGTTCGGGGTCGTTGCGCGAGACCCTGAGCCATTGGATCACCAAGGCTATTCGCATGATGACGTAGCCGACGATGATGAGTAGGGCGTCGTCGTTGAAGAAGCGGACGACACCGGCGGCAAGGACCAGCGAACCGAGGATCTGGAAGATCGTCAGCAGCCGGGCAATTCCGTCGTCGTTGTCGTACGCCGAGGTGAACCACGTGAAGTTCAGCCACGTCCACCAGATCGCGAAGAACGCCATCGCGAAGTGCCCGACGCCCGAGGCCGCGTGCCCCTCACTGATCGCATGGTGAAGGCCCGTGGCGGCCTGGGCCACTGCCACGACAAAGCACAGGTCCGTCAGTAGTTCGAGTGGTGTGGCTACTCGATGCGCCTCGTGCGGATCACGGGGAACCAACGGCCGGATGAACGAATTGATACGACTCACGGTTGGCAGAGTAGCGCTCCGATCGCGGACGCGCTGGACCCACTGAGCGAGATTGCCCGCTACGGCTGGGTTTGTCGTGATACGTGTAGAGGGAACAACTCCTGCCTGCGGTGGTCCCGCGGCAGTGACAATCAGCCTGCGGGCTCAGTCGCGTAACGAGGTAGTTCTCCATGTCTATTGCACTTTCCGAAGACCAGCGCGCTCTTGCGCAATCGGTTCGCAGTTACATCTCCCGAGCGAACCCACTCGCCGAGGCTCGCGAGAGTCTCGACAATCCGACGCACGAATTGCCGTCGGGGTGGTCGACTTTCGCCGAACTTGGCTGGTTAAGCGTCCACCTGCCGGAAGAATACGGTGGCGCCGGCTTCGGCTTGCCTGAATTGTCGGTAGTGGTGGAGGAATTGGGGGCCGCCGTCACTCCCGGACCGCTGCTTCCGACGGTGTGGGCATCCGCTGTGATCGCGGCAGCGGGCACCGCCGAACAACAAGCGGCGCTCCTTCCCGGTCTGATCGACGGAACGGTCGTCGGAGCAGTCGGAATAGCCACGACTGCCGCACTCTCGGGTTCCAGCGTCGACATCGCGGAACCCGTCGAGATTCTCTGCGCGGCAATAGCCGACATTCTTCTGGTCTTGATCGGCGAAGACGTTGTCGTACTACGACGCGAGCAGGTACAGATCACCGACGCGCCGACGCTCGATCCGACGCGTCCCCTCGCGGCGGTAACGACCGACGGCAGCGTCGACGCCGTCGCGGTTCTGCCCGGCGCGAGAGTGCTCGCAGTGTCGATCGGGCGCACCCTGGCCGCTGCCGAAGCCGCGGGCGTGATCACCGCAGCCACTAACCTGGCTGTCGAGTATGCCAAGGCCCGCTTTGCTTTCGGTCGCGCAATCGGTTCGTTCCAGTCGGTCAAGCACATCCTCGCCAATATGCTCGTGGACCGCGAAATGTCCACCGCTGCTGCGTGGGATGCCGCCCAGGCAGCATCCGATAACGAGGATCAAAGCGCCCTCGCAGCGGCTGTTGCCGTGGTGACCGCACTCCCCGCGGCCATGCGAGTTGCCCAGAAGTGCATCCAGGTGCACGGTGGAATCGGGTACACGTGGGAGCACGACGCTCACCTGTACCTGCGTCGCGCCGGCGCAGTGAACGCTGTCTTCTCCCCCGTTGTCGCCCGCGCCGACATCGCCGACGCCACCGCCGCCGGGGTCCGACGCGAATCGAGCATCGAACTGCCCGCCGAGGCCGACGAGTACCGCACGCAGGCACGTGCATTCGTGAAGGAAGCCCTCGCCGCTCCCGCTGATCAACTGCGCCGCCTACTCGTCGACTCGGGTTACGCGGTTCCCCATTGGCCGAAGCCGTGGGGCCGTGGGGCCGGCGCCGTCGAGCAATTGGTTCTGGAAGAGGAACTGTCGGCACTCGAGTTGCCGCAGTATGGAATCGGCGAATGGGTGCTCCTCACCGTTGTCGGACACGGCACCGCGGAGCAACACGAACGCTTTGTCGACGCCAGCCTCATGGGCACCGTGAAATGGTGCCAGCTGTTCAGCGAACCCGGCGCCGGTTCCGATGCGGCGGGCATCACGACCAAAGCGCGGCGCGTCGACGGCGGCTGGATTGTCAACGGCCAGAAGACCTGGACCAGCGGCGGAGTGACCTCCACGCACGGTATGGCAACTGTTCGCACCGACCCGGAGGCGCGAAAGCACAAGGGCATCACCATGATGCTGATCGACATGTCTGCGGATGGAGTGCAGGTACGCCCGATCAAGCAGATCACGGGCGATTCGCATTTCTCCGAGGTTTTCCTCGACGACGTGTTTGTTCCGGACGCCGATGTGCTCGGTGAAGTCAACGGCGGCTGGGGAGTTGCGCGATCCGCTCTCGGAAACGAACGTGTCACCATCGGCCGGGACAGGCTCGGGCTGGGCGTCACGTACAGCATCCACGATCTGTTCATCGTGGTGCGCGCAGAGAACTCCGGCATGGACGCCACGGTGGCCGATCTGGTGGCGGAGGATCTTTCCCTACGCGCGCTGACCACCCGTATCGCGGAACTCGCGGTCCTCGGCGCCGGACCTGGCCCCGAGGGCGCAGTTCTGAAACTGGTCGGCAGCGAGCACGGACAGCGACTTGCCGACGCCGGACTGCTGCTCTCCGGGTTCTTACCGGCCGGCTGCGAGCTGAAAACACCTGTCCATCACAGTCTTCTGGAAGTGCGCTTCCAGACCATCGCCGGTGGTACGTCGGAAATCCTCCGCAATCAGATCGGCGAACTCATTCTCGGACTACCCAGGGAGCCAGCTCTTGCCTGACACATTCAACACCTCGCCCACCGAACTCACCGATCTCACCGGCCGCACCGCGATCGTCACCGGCGCCGGGGCCGGCTTGGGCCGCACCGAGGCCCTCGCACTGGCCTCGCGGGGCGCCAGCGTCGTGGTGAACGACATCGGTTCTGCCGCAGACGATGTCGTGCGCGAAATCGAGGCTCTCGGATCCCGGGCTATTGCGGTGACCGGCGACGTCAGCGACTGGTCGCTGGGAGATCGCCTTGTCGAAGCAGCGGTCGATACCTTCGGCAGCCTCGATATCGTGGTCAACAACGCGGGCATCACCCGCGACGCGATGCTGTTCAACATGAGCGAGAAGCAGTGGGACGACGTCATTTCGATTCACCTCAAAGGCCATGCGGCGCTGTCTCGCTCGGCTGCAGTGCATTGGCGGGCAGCGGGCAAGGCTGCCGGTGGCCCGGTGTACGGGCGCGTCATCAACACAGCGTCCGAAGCATTTCTTCTCGGCGGCGCCGGTCAAGCGAATTACGCTGCGGCCAAGGCCGGCATCGTTGCGCTGACCCTCTCCACCTCACGTGGCCTGGCGAAGTACGGTGTCACCGCGAATGCGATCTGCCCGCGTGCCCGCACCGAGATGACGGCCGGCGTCTTTGCCGACGGTGAACCGGATACAGGGCTCGACATCATGGCACCCGAACGCGTTGCCACCTTCGTGGCGTTCCTGGCCACTCCGGCGGCGCAGACGATCAACGGCCAGGTGTTTGTCGTCTACGGCGACATGGTGGCGTTGATGGCCCCGCCCACGGTGCAACAGAAGTTTGTCGCCGCAGACGGGGTCTTCACGGTGGAGGAATTCGCGGATCAGTTGGTGCCGTATGTCGCCGAACTACCTGCGGGGCAGAGCTACTCAGCAAGCAGCATCATCGAACTGGACACAACCGGCACCTAATGACAGTGCGCCTTTATCAACCGCCCGCGGTTGATAAAGGCGCACAGCACGCTAGCTCGGTAACATCGCCAACCGGCCGTGTGTGCGAAATTCCGCCTCGATGGCGTCGCGCCCGGCATCGTCGAGTAGGACGTACTCACGGGTTCTTCCCACCCTGGTGTACACGGAATCGTCTGTGGCCCAGGCGGTGCGACGCAACGGAGTCTTGTTGACCTTGTTGCTTCCGGTCAGGGGCATCCGATCGATGACGCGAACGAACCGTGGCCACCACTTTGCGCCCATGTCGGGCTGTTCGCCGAGGAAATCGCCGAAGCTCTTCGGGTCGAAGTTCACGCCGTCTTCCATCTCCACCACAACCATGACCTGATCGCCGGTCCGCGGATCCGGCACCGCAAAGATCGGGGCGGCAGACACTCCCGGAACCCGCTGCAAGACACGCTCAACCGGTGCGGCCGAGAAGTTCTCGCTGTCCACGCGCAACCAGTCGGAAGACCGTCCGGCAAAGTAGAAGTAGCCGTCCGCATCGCGGTAGGCCAGGTCGCCGGACCAGAAATCGGCGCCCTTGACACGATCAGCCATCGCCCCGGGGTTCTTGTAGTACCCCTCGAACGTGTGGGCCAGGCCGATTGCCACCATCTCACCGATCGCTTCGGCATTGATCAGACGACCGTCTCTGTCGAATTCCGCCGGCGGGCATTCGACGCCGGTTGCTTCGTCGAGGACCCGGATGTCAAGGCCATTCTGCGGAACACCGAGAGAGTCCTTGGGCGTCTGTGGTGTGCGCCCGATCCGGAACACCCCTTCACTGAGCCCGTAGCCCTCCATCACCGTGCACCCGTACCGCTCGGAGAATTTCCGGACGTCGGTTTCCGACGCTTCGGTCCCGAAGGCCAACTCCAGCGTGCTGTGCGCATCCCGCGGATCTTCGGGGCTGCTCAACGTGTACGACAGCGCCCGGCCGACGTAGTTGACGTACGTGACACCGTAGCGATGAATGTCCGGACCGAACTTGCTGGCCGAGAACTTCCTTGTCATCGCAACCGTCGCGCCGACGCACATCGCCGGAGCCAGGTTGAGCATCACCGCGTTGCCGTGGAAGAGCGGCATGCACAGGTACGTCACCGAATCTCGCCGCATCGACACCCGATCGACCATGGCTGCGGTCAACCGCGCCAACCGACCCTGCCCGACGATCACGGCCTTCGGGGCTCCCGTCGAACCGGAGCTGAAGAGCAGCAACGCTTTTTCTTCCGGTGCCGGCACAGTCTCCGGCAGTGGTGCTCCGCGGAACGGTGCCAGGAACTCGGCATAGTCGGGGCTGTCGATGTTCAGGATGCGCTCGGGCGGCAGACCGTGGCCCGTACCGTCGACAAGATGTGCCAAGGCATTCTCGGTGATGACGATGTCCACGTCCCCGTGTCTGATGTCGTGTGCCAGCTCCGCGCCACTTCGACTGGCGTTGATACCGACTACGGCCGCACCCGCCAAAGGTCCGGCGCCGAGCCAGAATACGAAGTCCGGGACATTCTCGAGCAAGACGCCAACATGAATCTGGCGGTCGTTCGGCCGCGGTACCAGGGACGTCAATGCCGCTGCGCGATCGGCACTTTCCTGCACGACCTCACGCCACGACCACGAATTATCCTCGTACCGAAGACCAATCTTGTCGTCCTCGGCGCGGATTCGAATGATTTCTGCGTACGTGTCCACGTCAAGCTCCTTACTTCAGCAGTTCGGCCGGCACGGCGGCCGGTGGGTTGAAGGTGAGGTAGTGCCCCGGGAAACCGTCCGCGTCGAGATCATCCGGCTGCCAACCGTCCAGCAGTCCGCTGCCGTCGAGTGCGCGAACCGAGCGTCCGAATTCCTTCAGCAGCGGCAGGCTGAACGCCACTCGGCCGGTTACCTCGGACGGATCGGCCGTACAGAGCAGCAGTGCCGCTTCGGCCATCGTGTCCTCGGGTTCGGACGGCCATCCCGGAACCGCCGCGGCAGCGTGCTCGGTTGCGACGCCGCGATTGGGGGCAAGGGAATTCACGGCGATATTGTCGGCGTGCAACTCCATCGCGGATCCCGTGCTGATGCGGTCGAGCATCGCCTTCGTTCCGCCGTACAAGACCGAACCGGCCAGTGGATGCGGCGCAAAAGGCGGCCCGACGCGTGGCCCGGCCTGCCGGGACGAGATGTTGACGATCCACCCAGCGCCGTTCGCGCGCATGCTCGGGATGACCGCCTTCATCAGGTCCCAGGTGTTCCACACGTTCGTTTCGACGGAGTCGTAGAACCACTCGCGCGGCATGTCCGCAAAAAGTGTCTCGTAGCGCCGAGACGCAGCCACGTTGTTGACGAGGATGCTCACCGGTCGTCCGAAGCTGTCCTCGATCCTGGCGATCAGGGCGGCGCGATCGAGTTCGGGATCCCCCAGATCGACAGCAAAGCTCTGTGCCGTTCCCCCTGCCGCAGTGATCAATTCGACGGTTTCCTCGAGCGAGCCTTGGAGGCTTCCGTCGCCCGCCCGCAATGTGCGCGAGACCGCTGCAACGGGTATTCCCTCTGCTGCAATGCGTCTCGCGATCGCCCGGCCGATTCCTCGGCTGGCTCCCGTGACAACCGCGAGGCCTGTCGACGTGGTGCTGTCATTTGTCATGCGATACACCTTCCATTTCCCCGACCACCGTGTCGGGCTGGGTTCCTTGACGCGCCGCTACCGCAGAATGTGTGGCGCCGGACCGAGTTGCACGAGTTGACGGCCACGGCTGCGGCCCGTCAGAACGTTGGCCAACGCCTGCGGAGCATTTGCCAACCCGTCTACGACGTCTTCGCGGTAGCGCAACCGCTGTGCGTCGAGTTGTTCGATTGCCCACTCGCGGTAGCGCGGATAATGCTCGTAATGGTCATACACCACAAAGCCTTGAATTTTCAGGCGTTTACGAAGAACGGGGCGCAGTGGTGGGCCGAAGTCGGCTTCGGCACCGTTGTACTCACTTGCCATGCCGCACACGACAACCTGCCCGAAGTTGTTGAGCTGCTCGAACACTGCGGCCAGCGTCTCACCGCCGACGTTGTCGAAGTACAGGTCGACACCATTCGGGCAGGTCCTCGCCAATCCCGCCGCGATCGTCTCGTTCGTCCGATCGATGCACTCGGAAAACCCGAGCTCGTTCACGACATAGGCGACCTTGTCACCACTTGCTATTCCGACGACGCGAGCGCCGGCCAGCGCGGCCAGTTGTCCGGCCACCATCCCGACGGCGCCGCCGGCGGCCGAGATCACCACCGTCATACCGGCTTCGAGCGTCGACGCGAAGTGCAGTCCGCAGTACGCCACGAATCCCGGCCTACCGAGTACCCCCAGTTCCGCTTCCAAGCGAAATCCCGAACGCGGCTCCAACAAGTCCAGAAACTCGCCTCGAACCGTGTGAAAAATCTGCCACGTATTTCCGCCACGGACCAAGTCGCCCGGCGCAAAATCCGGGTGACGCGACGCGACAACCTCACCCACCAACGCACCGTCGAGTCCGGCCTGAGGCGGACTCACGCCCGCCAGCACGATGTCGCCGATCCCGGCCACCGCGCCGAGCGGACCAGGCCGCCCGTCGGCGGCGGGTAGCCGCCGACGGGCGCTGGGGTCGATAGCCAGGTAGCAAGCCCGGAACAGCACTTCACCGTCTCGCGGCTGCCGAACCGAAACCTTCTCGACCGAAAAGTCCTCTGCCTGTGGAAGTCCCTGCGGTGCGCGCAGCACGCGCACCGCCAGGTTCTCCCGCATGCTCATACAGGTGCGCCGATCGAAGCACCCTTCTCCAGGACATTGCCCAGTTCCATCCCGATCGTGCCTGCGCTCCCCAGAGAGAAGGCGATCTGACGCCCCCACAGGAAGTAGCGATGGATCGGGTAGTCGACATCTGCGCCGATTCCGCCGTGCAGATGCTGAGTTGCCTGAACTACCCGAAGTCCGCCGCGCGATGCCCACCACTTGGCAACCAGCGCAGCGGCTTCCGCTTCGCTCTCCACTCCGGTGTCCATCAGCCAGGCTGCACGGTGCGTGGTCAGCCGGATGCTCTCCGTGTCGAGATACGCGTCGGCGGCCCGGACGGAGACGGCCTGGTTGGTGGAGATCGGTCGACCGAACTGGATGCGCTCCGACGTGTACTTCGCTGTCATGGCCAGCGCCTCTTCGCACACACCAACAGCCAAGGCTGCCAGAGCAACCCGCGCTCGGCGCAGCGTCCACTCGTAAACGGCAGTGCCGTCGCCGGGCAGAACGTCCCCGGCACTGACGGTAGCGCCGTCGAACTGCACCGCGCTGTTACTTTCACGGTTCGTCACATTCAGGGTGGTGCGCACGAGTCGTTCGGTCGGGACGATCATCACGTTCGTTCCGCCGTCCGGCATGGCCACCGGAACAACCAGTGCGTCGGCAACATCAGCAGCGGACACCGAATCGACGGTTCCGCGCAGAGTCCATCCGTCACCCGTTGCCTCGGCCCGCACGGGCAGGTTGGTTCCGTGGCCGATGTCGAATGCGCCCGCGACAATCACGGAACCGTCGAGCAGGCCGGGAAGCCACGACGCTTTCTGCTCCGCACTGCCGAACTCGGCTATCGGCAGCGCCGCTGTCGCGACGACCGACCACAACGGCACCTGCGCGACGCGTCGGCCCTGCTGCTCGAGAACGGCAGCGAGCCCGAGCATTCCGAGACCTGCTCCACCCACCTCTTCGGGGAGGGCGATTCCGAGAACATCGGAGTCGGCCAACAGCTTCCACAAGTCCGCGTCGAAACCGCCGGCGCTCTCGACCTCACGTAGTCGGTCGACCCCGGATTTTGCAGCGAAGATCGATTCACTCAGATCCCGCACTGCGGACAGGTTGTCGTCGAATTCGAATTCCATGTCAGCTCTTCTCGTTCTGTGCAGCGGGCCGGCGGCGGGCAGCAAGCGCCATACCCAGGCACTTCGCTGCGACAATTTCACGCATGACTTCGTTGGTGCCACCACCGAAGGTGTTGTTCTGAGCGCGTCGGCCCAGGTTCTCGACGCGGCCCTCGAGCACCGCACCTGGCGTTCCCGGACGCAACAATCCCTTGGCACCGAGCACTTCCTGCAGCATTCCGTACGTGTTCACGACGGCTTCGGTGCCGAAGATCTTGGCGGCAGCGGAATCACCGCCGCCCAGGGTGTTCGCGGCAACGTCGGCAACCAGTCGCAGGTTCATCAGATCGGCCGCACTGAGCAGCGCGTAGATCTCTGCGAGCTTCTCGCGAACCCACGGAATGTCGTAGACGTGGCCGTCACCGGCAGGTTCTGCCTTTGCCCACTCGACCACCTCGGCGAAGAGCTCGTTGGCGATACCACCGCGGGCTGCCAAGGCAACCCGCTCGTGGTTGAGCTGGTTGGTGATGAGCTTCCAACCCTGATTGAGTTCACCGACAACGTTGGTGAGCGGCACCCGCACATCTTCGTAATAGGTTGCCGAGGTGCTGATTCCGCCCACGGTGTGAATTTCGGTCACGGAGAATCCGGGTGCGCTAGTCGGTACCAGTACCACCGAAATGCCCTGATGCGTCGGTGCATCCGGATCGGTGCGCACGGCCAGCCAGACCCAGTCGGCAAAGACGCCGGCGCTCGTGAAGATCTTGTTGCCGTTGATGACAAGCTCGTCGCCCTCGATGCGAGCTCGCGTTTCGAGAGCAGCGAGGTCGGTACCGGCGTTGGGCTCGGTGTAGCCGATGGCAAAGATCAACTCGCCGGCCAGAATCGGACGCAGGAAGAAGTCCTTCTGCGCCTGCGTTCCGTGCTTGATCAGCGCGGGACCAACGGTGTTCAGTGTGACCAGTGACAGCGGCGCATTGGCGCGAATCACCTCGTCGTAGAACACGTACAGAGCTTCGGGGTTCTCACCCCGGCCGCCGAATTCCTCCGGCCACCCCAGGCCCAACCAGCCGTCCTTGCCCATCTGGCGCAGGATGCGATCGAAGACGGGACCGCCCTCGGTCTGGTCGACCAGCGCGCGGCGATCCTCGTCGTTGATGATTTCCGCGAAGTACGTGCGCAATTCCTTGCGCAGAGTCTTCGACTCCTCTGACAAATCCAGGTACATGGTGAAACTCCTCGAGAAGGAAGCTAAGAGCGCGGCAGGCCGAGAACGCGCTGCGCGATGACATTGAGTTGAATTTCGACGGTTCCGCCGCCGAACAGAATCGATGGCAGACCGATGTGGTCGATGCCGTAATCGGCGCGGGGATCGACCACTGCCGCACGTGGTCCCAACAGACGGAGCAGATCTCGCGAACCCTCGCGCTGGGCCAGTGCGTTGTACACCTTGGAGACGCTGATCTCGGCTCCGGGTTCTTGACCGGCCAGCCGAGCAGAAACACCGCGCAAGTTCATGGCGGAGAGTGCCAGTTCGCGAGAAATACTGCGTCCCAGCCCTTCCACGGCATCCTCGCGTGAGCAGTCGTGGCTGCCATCGGCGATAACCTGGCGGAACTGATCACTCGAACCGTGATGCAGATGGGAACCCATGCTCAGACGTTCGTTCGACAGTGTGGTCGCTGCAAGCTTCCAGCCCTGTCCCGGTTCGGCAACCAGGCACTCGTCCGGGACGAACACGTCGTCCAGGAACACCTCGTTGAACTCCGACTTACCCGTTGACTGCTTGAGCGGCCGAACGTCGATGCCCGCCGATGTCATGTCGACCAGGAAGTACGACAACCCGCGGTGTTTCGGAGCATCCGCGTCGGTACGAGCGAGGCAGACGCCCCAATCCGCCTCGTGCGCACCCGAGTTCCATACCTTCTGCCCTGAAATGACCCAGCCGCCGTCGACCTTGCGTGCCTTGGTGCTCAGTCCGGCCAGGTCGGAGCCGGCTCCGGGCTCGCTGAAGAGTTGGCACCAGATGATGTCTGCGCGCAGAGTCGGATCGACGAACCTGTCCTGCTGCTCGGCGTTGCCGTGCTCGAGAATTGTCGGAAGCACCCATTCGCCGATCACTGTGGACGGTTGCGCCCATCCACGCGTGGCGAACTCGTGGGCGATGACTGCCTGTTCCTGGGGACCTGCGCCCAAACCGTAGGGTTCGCGGTAATGCGGGGCAACCAGTTTTGCCTCGGCAAAACGAGCACGCCTGGCACTTCCCTTGGCCGGAGCCCAACTCGCGTTGGTGGTTCCGTCGTCCGGCAGCAGTTCGACGTCGGCAAATACCCGACGTACTTCCGCCCGCAATTCCGGCAGCATGTCGGGATCGACGAACGAGAAGTCGCGAACCGAGTCCGCCGAGCGCTCACCCAGTGTGTGTGCCCACCTCTCCTCAGCTCCGACCACAGCCGCGATGCTGAGTGCGCGACGCCAGTACAGATGCGCGTCGTGCTCCCAGGTGAAGCCGACGCCGCCGAGCAGCGTGACACATTCGAGCGCGTTCTCGATCCCGATCGGCAATGCCGCCAGCGCCGCCTGGGCGGAAACAAGCGTCTGCTGATTTACGTCGTGGTCTTCGGACCGTGCTGCGTCCCATGCTGCTGCACAAGCAATTTCGGAACGAACCAGCATCATGGCCGCTTTGTGCTGCACTGCCTGGAAGCTACCGACCGGGCTACCGAACTGAACACGAGTCTTGACGTACTCGACCGCTGTGCGCAGCGCCCACGCGGCCAGTCCACTGGCCTCCGCGGCGTACACGGTATTGACGATCAACTCGACCCGATGCGGCAACAGAGATTCCACGATCTCCGCGTCCGGCACCTGATGCTCGGTCAGCGTCAGCGTGCCGACGGAGCGTGTCAGGTCGATTCCGTCCTCGACCGCGACTGCCGCGGTGGCTGCCGGCGCAAGCCGAAACCACAGTGGGCCTTCGCTGCTACGAGCCTGTACGAGAACAACATCTGCACCTGGCAGACCCAGGGCGGGGTCGGCTGTACCACTGACAGTCCACCCGGCGGCCGAGCGCTCCGCAACCAGCGAACCGCTGCAGACGGCACCGGTTGCACCATTTCCCAACTCGCCCAGCATCGTTGCCGCCGCGCTGCCGGAACCGGTTGCCAGGATTCCGCCTGCGACGACAGTCGGAACATACGATCCGGGATAGAGCGCCATTCCCAATTGCTCGACTACCACCGCAAGTTCTGCGAGCCCCGCGCCGTCACCACCGTATTCCTCCGGCAGATGCACCGCATGCAAACCCTGGCTGACCAACGCCTTCCAGGAATCCGGCTGTTCACCGGCGGCATAGCGCGCGAAATTGGCTCGGGTATCAGAAATTCCGCTGTTGCGGGCCGCAAATGCGGCTACCGCTTCGGCGAGATCACGGTGGTCTTCGAGCAGGGACAGTGCCATGACGGGTTCCTCAATCTTCGGTTTCTACTTAGGCGTCAGATACGTTCGAGAATCAGGCAGGTGGTGGCGGCCGACGCGCAGATCGCAATGAGAGCGATGGACTTGTCGCGTCGTTCCAATTCGTCGATCGCATTGGCCAGCAGACGAATACCGGTTGCCCCGGCCGGGTGACCGAGCGCAATGGCTCCACCGTTGACGTTCAGCAAGTCGGGGTCGACGCCGTGTACTTGTGCAAAGGACATGGGCACGGAGGCAAACGCTTCGTTGACCTCGAAGAGATCGATATCGGCGATCGTCAAGCCTGTGCGTTCCAACACGATGGACGCTGCGTCCACGGGACCGTCGAGCATGAACTCGGTGTCGCCGCCGATGACGCACTGCGCCAGAATCCGCGCCCGCGGGCGCACGCCCAGCGCCTCAGCGCGAGTTGCCGACATCAGCAGTGCCGCACTCGCACCGTCCGAGACCTGCGAAGACGTTCCAGCGGTGTGTAGTCCACCCTCTTGAACGGTGCGCAGTTTCGCGAGACCTTCCAGGCTCGACTCACGAAGTCCCTGATCTCGGTGAACCACCACATCCGAGTCCGGGGTCGACACGTCGATGATGTGCGAGTCGAATCGGCCGGCGTCCCACGCTGCCGCGGCCCGCTGCTGCGAGCGCAACCCGAAGGCATCAAGATCCTCGCGGCTGAAACCACGTTTGACGGCAATACGGTCTGCTGCGGTGTACTGATCGACGGTATCGAGTGACCACGACTCCGGCCGCGGCGTTCCGAGGCCGGTACCCACCTTGTAGGTGAGCGGTGCCCGCGACATCAGTTCCACACCGCAGGCAACGCCCACGTCGACGGCGCCGATGGCGATCTGACCCGCCATCAACTGCACCGACTGCTGCGCTGTTCCGCACTGAGCGTCGATCGTGGTGCAACCCGCCTTCAGGGGAAGGCCGGCATGCATCCAGGATGTGCGAACGATATTGCCGAACTGTTCGCCGAGCGGCGTGACACAGCCGCCGATGACCTGGTCAACCGCATTCGGATCGACTCCCACCCGATCCAGGACACCGGACTGCGCATATCCCAACAGTTCGGCCGCATGGACTCCGGACAGCCAACCCTCACGCTTACCGAACGGCGTTCGTGCTGCGTCCACGATGACGGGCTTCATGCCAACTCCTCGGTTCGTAATGCTGCTGTCTCCGGTAATGCTGTGCCGTCCAGACCACGCACGGTCAGGGCCCATTCGTCGATCAGGTTCAAGCTGACGCACGAGCGAGCAGTGAACTCGGTGTCGCAATCACACAGCGCGGTGACCGCTTCCACCATTTCTTCCATAGATTCGACCTGATCCGGCCGGATAGTCTCACCGACCAGGACTCTTGCGCCCTCACTGAGCACCGCTGCCCGCGGTTGAACCGTGTTGACGCGCACCCCCTGGCCGTAGAGTTCCACGCCCATGCCATTGCTCATCCTGTTGAGCGCTGCTTTGGACGCGCCGTACACGGTCATGGCAGTTCCCGGTTCGACCCACGTGAACGGCGGGCCCTGCCACGGTTTGACGGTGCCACTGGACACGTTCACGATCCAGCCGTATCCGTTTGCCACCATCCCCGGCACCACGGCTTGCATCAGATCCAGCGGTGCGTGGACATTAGCCTCGAACATCAGACGTCGCCGACGCAGTGGGTAATCCGACAGCGGTTGATAGATCGCTGCTGCCGCGTTGTTCACCAGGATGTCGATCGTCCCGCCGAGCTTCTCGATTGCCGCCGGCACAACGGTGTCGCGCTGCTGCTCGTCCGTCAGATCCGCAACAATGATCTCGACCTTGTTTCCGTACTTCGCAATTCGAGCGGCCGTTTCCTCGAGACTGCCAGGCAGGGTTGCGTGTGCACCGAGCGTCCGGGCCACGAGAGCGACGTCAGCGCCTTCCGCTGCCAGCCTCTCTGCAACGCCTGCACCGATTCCGCGGCTGGAACCGGTGACAAGCGCTCGGCGTCCTTCGAAGCGATCGGTCATGCTACTTCCACTTCGAGGCAAAACGATTGATGCTCTCCGCAATCCGAACAACTTCGTCGTCGCGCAGGCCATGGCTCATGCCGAGCGTCATGCCGCGGGCGAAAACCGCGTCGGCTTCCGGCAGTCCTTCGGCCGGCTGACGGTACTCGATGTTGTTCATCATCGGGTGACGAGTGACGTTGCCGCTCCACACGGTTCGTGTGTCGATGCCGTCGGCCTCGATGGCTTCCTGCATGTCGCTGCGCGTGAAGGGTGCGTCTTCGTTGATCATCACCGGGTAGCACAGCCAGGCGGTGTCGAGCCCGTCGAGTTCCACGGGTGTCGTGAAGAATTCGGGGTGCGCGCCGTATGCCGCGGTGAAGGCCGCAAACGTGGCCTTACGTGTCTTGTAGTTGTCTTCCAGCTTGTCGAGCTGGACGACGCCGTAGGCTGCGCCGAGCTCGGAGGGCTCGAAGTTCCACGACATGAGCTCGAAGATGAAATCGTTGTCGTAGTCGACCCCGTCGAGTTCTTCACGAAAGACCCGGCCGGACTTGTTGCTGCCGAACAGGTTCGGCTCGCTACGACGGCCCCAGCGACGGAGCAGCAGAGCCTTGTCGCGGCTGGCTTCGTCGTCGACGCACACCATCCCGCCGGTTCCCGCACACGTGATGATGTGTGCCATCGAAAAACTGGTGACGACGATGTCCGCGCGCGAGCCCGTCGGAGTGCCGCGGAGCGTGGCGCCGATCGCGTCACACGAATCTTCGATCACCTTGAGTCCGTGGCGGTCTGCGATGTCACGAATGACATCCCAGTCCGGGCAGTTGCCTGCCAGGTTCGGGATCAGGATGGCACCGGTCTTCTCGGTGACCATGGCCTCGATCTTGGTGACGTCGACGTTGAAGGTGTTGGGTTCGACGTCCACGAACACCGGCACGAGGCCGGCTCGCACGATCGGGGCGATGTCGGTGGAGAACGTCAACGGCGATGTGATGACCTCGCTACCGGCGGGGAGTCCGAGCAGCTCGACTGCCAAGTACAGACCCGAGGAGCCCGAGTTGCACATGACGCCGAACTTCTTGCCCGCCAGGGCTGCAATGCGTTCTTCCATCTCGAAGACGTTCTTGCCGATACGCAAGCCCTGGTGGCCGCTTCGCAAGACGTCGACTACTGCCTGGATTTCCTCTTCACCGTGGGTAGCCCGCGCGTAGGTGATCCGATCACTCATGTGTTCCTGCTTTCGTAAAGTGGTCTGCGGATTCAGCGATCCGCGGAGAGGACGAGCGCACTGTGCGGGACGGGCGAACCGCCGGTCACGAGTACGTTGTCCAGAGTTTTCGTAGGTTGGTTCGTGGAGGTTCCCCGGATCAGGCGAACGCCTTCGGCAATGCCGTTGACCCCGTGGATGTATCCCTCGCCGAGCTGGCCACCGTGTGTGTTGATCGGGAGTCGGCCGCCCAGCTCGAGATTGCCGTCCGCGATGAAATCCTTGGCCTCACCGCGTCCACAGAAGCCGTACTCCTCGAGCTGCAGCAGCACCATCGGAGTGAAGGCGTCGTAGAGAATCGCGGCGTCGATGTCGTCGGGGCCGATACCGGCCTGGTTCCACAACTGACGAGCGACCAGGTCGACCTCTGGCATGCTGTCGATGTCGTCACGGTAGTAGCTGCTCATCGAAATCTGTTGTGGACCAACACCTTGTGCCGCTCCGGTGATGATGGCCGGCTTGTGCGGCAGATCGCGGGCCCGCTCCGCACTGACGATGACCAACGCCTGCCCGCCGTCGCTTTCCTGGCAGCAGTCCAGCAGACGGATCGGATCGGCGATCATGCGCGAGTTCTGATGATCCTCGATGGTGATGGGACGCTCGTAGAACCAGGCTTTGGGGTTGTTGGCAGCGTGCTTGCGTGAGAGAACCGAGATCTGCCCGAAATCCGCACTGGTTGCACCGTACTTGTGCATGTACAGCTTGGCCAGGAACGCTTCCTGCTGAGCGGGAGTCAGCAATCCGTACGGGTTGATCCAGTTCCGGTATTCCTGATCCGTCGACTGGTTGTACGCAAAAGGTGGTGGGCCGGCGCCGAATCGGTGACCCGACCGTTCGTTGAAGGCGCGGTAGACGACCACAACGTCGGCAACACCACTGGAGACGGCAAGCGCCGCCTGCTGAACGGGTGCACACGCACCACCGCCGCCGTGAGGAATCCGGCTGAAGAAGGTCAGTTCGGGGATACCGAGTGCACGTGCAACGGCGATCTCGGGGTTGTTCTCCATGGTGAACAGGGCAAAACCGTTCACCTCTTCCGCCTCGATCTGAGCGTCGTCGAGCGCCGCCATCACCGATTCGCACGCCAACTGCCATTCGCTGCGCCCGGAATTCTTGGAGAACTCCGTGGCTCCGATGCCGGCGATTGCTGCTGCTCCGGAAAATCCTCGACTCATGCCGATACTCCTTCTACCGGTGCCACGGTCACCTTGGCACTGACGTGTGTTCCTCGTTCGTTGCGCCCGACCACGGCGACCGTGACGGCCGAGCCGTCTTTTTCGACTACCTCGCCGGTGAAGGTCATCGTGTCACCGGGAAAGTTGGGAACACCCAGCCTCAGTGATGTTTTGACGATTCTCGAGCTCGGGCCGGACCAATCGGTGATGTACCGGTCGATGAACCCGTTCGTGGAGTTGATACTCATGAAAATGTCCGGGGTGCCACGTTCCTGGGCCTTGCCCGGATCGTGGTGCACGTCCTCGAAATCCTGCGACGAGACTGCCGCTGCGACAATGAGTGTCCGGTCCAACGGCAGTTCGAGCGTGGGAAGATTCGAGCCCACTTCTACCTGGGGGAAGGTCATGTCTACGCCTCCCCGCGGCGACGAAGCTGCGGCAGGATCTCACCATGAGCGTGCTCGGAGAAACCGACTTCGAGTTCCATACCGAATGCCAAGTCGTCGTGGTCGATTCCGGCGATATCCGCAACCAGACGGGTACCTTCTTCCAGATCGACCAACCCGACGGCCAGCGGGTACTCGAACGCGGGGTCCTTGGGGTGGTGAATAACCGTGAAACTGTGCAGGGTGCAGCGGCGCGTGGATTCGACTGTGTCCCAACTGAACGAGCGGCACGACGGGCAGGCGGGCGCAGGTGGGTGGCGTAGCGTCTTGCAGTCGGCGCAACGCTGAATCTCGAGGCGGCCTTCCTTGGCTGCCTCGAAGAAGAAGTCGTTGTCGCCGGTGACGGTCAGTCCCGGCACCGAGGTCCGCGGAACCGGTACTGCGTTGGTCGATGTTTCGGTGTTGGTCGATGTTTCAGCCGCGCTCATGCGGGCACCTCCTGCGTGTCGGGGTTGAACCTCAATATCCGAAATCGCTCTTCCACCAAGGTCTTCCCGTTACCGTTGACGTAGTTCTTGAACAACGTGATGAAACAGCCGTGCCCGAGTCCGGTCTGCTTGAACGGTGAAATGGACTCGATCGTGAAGTGAGCGGTGACGTGATCGCCCGGATACAGTTCCGCGAAATACTCCTGCTCCACGTTGGTCGCAACAACCGAGGTGTAGCCGGCCGCGTCGAGCAGCGAGAGGAGTCGTGAGTAGGAAAAGTCCTCGGTGACGCCGTCGGCGCGAAGCTGCTGAACCTCGCGATAGCGGCGATACCCGGCCATCACCCAGGTCGAGATCATCGCGGGCGGGCAGATGACGTCGCGTCGGCCGCTCGCGCGCGCCGCGTCCGCGTCGACGTAGACCGGGTTGTCGTCCTCGTGTGCTTCCACCCAGTTGCGAATCATCGCCTCGTTGACGGCGTACCGCGCGACGCGCGGCGGTTCGGCCTCCGTCCCGATGAATTGCGGGAACTGTGCCTCCAAGCTCTGCACTGAAACCTCCAGTAGGGTTAGAGTTGATCAAGCGCTTGATCCTGAAGTTAGCATAGGAGTCGGAAAGTTGAAATACGGCGCCGGATCACACCTGATCGGGTTCGAACTCAGGCCGTCAGGCAGGATTGATCGAAAGAGAACACCTGCCCGAAACGGGACAGATCAGCAGCGGAGAGCATGTGGCAGCCACACCCGATCGTCGAGACACAATCTTGGAAAGCTCGGCCGAACTGTTCGCGAAGAAAGGCGTCGCATCCACGACGGTCCGCGACATCGGCGAATCAGCCGGCGTGTTCTCCGGCAGCCTGTACCACTACTTCAAATCCAAGAACGCGATTGTCGCGGAACTGCTCCGTGTCTTCATGACGGATATTCAGGAGCGGTTCAACCAGGTCGAGCGCTCCGCCGACGGGCCCGAGGACGTATTGCGCGGCCTCATCCGGGAGACGTTGATCGTGATCGAACTTCACCCACACCCGACCGCGATCTACCAGAACGAGCGGACGTACCTTCGCGACAACGATCTTCTGCAGTCCGTCGACGGCCCGTCACGTGAAGTCCGCGAGCATTGGCTCAAGGCCATTGCGGAAGGCGTAGAACAGGGGATCTTCCGCAAGGACATCGCCCCCGAGATCTTCTATCGGTCGGTACGCGACACCTTGTGGTCGACAAACCATTGGCCGGACCGCCAGAAGTACACCACCGAAGAGTTTGCCGATCTCATGATCACGCTCTTCCTCTCCGGTTTCCGAATCCCGCCTAAATCTTGAGTTCCGGCAGTTCGAGGTCTCTCGGGGTGCGGCCTTGCGGGAGTAGGAAAGACACTGCGAAGACAACCACCGCGCACGCAGCGCACACCAGATAGGCGACGGCAAAACCTGCCCACGACGTCGAATGTTCACTGCCGGCGACAACAAACGCAGCCAGAATGGTTGCCACCGTCGCACTGCAGAGGGTGCTGCCGGACGTGCGCAACAACGAGTTGACCCCGTTTGCCGCCGCAAGGCGCTGCCGCGGCACCGCTACGAGAATGAGCAGCGAGAGCGTGCTGTAGACAATCGCGGTTCCGATAGCCGTAATACCCAATGCGACAACCACTCCCCACAGGGGTTTACCCGCAACAGCGTGAATTCCGTAACCGCCGGCAAGAAAGGCAGCACCGGTCAACATCGCCGTACGCGAACCGAATCGATCGGTGATGCGCACCGCTACCGGTGAGAACAGAACCATCGCGACACTGGCGGGAATCTGACACAGTGCCGCGGAGATGATGGTCAATCCATATCCGGCTCCAGGACCCTTTGTGCCCTGCAACAGCTGAGTCGTGATCAGCGTGTTGCCGAAGAACGCGAAGCCGACAAGAAGCGCTGCGATGTGCGGGATCAGCACCGCGCGCTTGACCAGGGCCCGAACATCCACCAGAGGATTGACGTTGCGCCGTTGCTGGAATACCCAGAGCGTGAAGAGAACCGCCGACGCCGACAGCATCGAGATCACCGAACCGCTCGCCCATCCCCAACTGCTGCCCTGCGTCATCGGGACAAGCAACAAGACGAGCGCGGCGCTGAGTCCTACCGCACCGACCCCGTCGAAGCGGCCCGTCGGACTGGCTTCCGACTCACGGATGAACAACACGGCGGCAAGCGTGACCGACAACCCGATTGCCGTCGTGATCCAGAACAGCACATGCCAATTCGAGTATTGAGCGATCATCGCCGAGAACGGAATGCCCAGGGCAGTGCCAACTCCGAGCGTCGAACTCATCATGGCGACAGCGCCGTTGACCTTGTTCCGCGGTAGTTCGTCGCGGAGCAGAGAAATTCCGATGGGGATGACAGCGGCGCCTGCGCCTTGGAGAGCTCGCGCGAAGATGAGCACGGAGATATTCGAGGACACCGCGCACAGCAAGGATCCGAGCGTCATCAAGAAGAATGCGACCAGCAGCATTTTCTTCTTGCCGAACATGTCGGCCAGACGCCCGAAAATGGGCGTGACGACGGCGCCGACCAGAAGCGTCACCGTGACAAGCCAGGACACCGCGGTACGACTCGCTCCGGTGAAGTGCGGGAGTTCGGGAAGCAGCGGAACGATGACGGTTTGCAGCACTGCCTGAAACACAGCGGCCGCGGAAACAATGGGGAACAGGAAACGCGAGCGCTCGACAACCGGTGGGACTACTGGTGCACGGTCGAGCGTCGTCAACCTGCGCCACCTGTTCTGAGTAGTAAATATCCGTTCACCTACATTAGGTGAACGGATATTTACCACGCAAGTGCAGTGGCCACTATCACCCGTCGAGAAGCTTCTGCACCAACGGCGCATACATCGCGACAACCTCGGCCTGCGTGCCCGTCGCATGACCGGCCAACATCCGTCGACGCATGACGGCCACCCCGGCCACCATCGACATCGCCAATTCAGCACGCAGTCGCGCATCCGGGCCAGGCAACCGCGCTGCCAGAGCGTCGATCATCTGCGTCGAATAGTTCTCGCGCAGTTTGCGGTTGCTTTCCTCACTCACCCCACTCATGAAGAGCAGGCTCACCGACAGTGGCTTGTACGGCTCCTGCGGTTTGGTGAACAGCGATACCATCCGCTCGCCGAGTTCCTCGTTGGGCGCATCGAAAACCGCGAGCGCTGCCGCCCGGAAGTCGACCAACTCGTCGTACAACTGCTCTTTCGAACCGAAGTACTTGATGATGAGCGGCGCGCTGACTCCGACATCTTCGGCGATGTCCTTGAGCGTGATCTCTCGATAAGGACGCGTAGCGAAGGCCTTGCCAGCGGACGCCAAGATCTGCGTGCGCGTCTCCTCCGAACTACGACGCCCCGACCGCGTGCTTGTCATCAGGCGTTCCTGGACAATTCGCGGCGTCCGGACAATGCCCTACCCAAGGTCAACTCGTCCGCGAATTCGAGATCGCCACCCATCGGCAGACCGGAAGCCAAGCGCGACACCGTCAAACCTGGAATATCGCGCATCATCCGAACCAGATACGTCGCCGTTGCCTCACCCTCGGTGTTGGGATCGGTCGCGATGATCACCTCGGACACGTCCACGCCGTCCTCTTGGTTTGCGATGCGAGCCAACAACTCCCGAATGCGGAGCTGATCCGGCCCGACGCCGGACAACGGATTGAGCGCCCCGCCGAGAACGTGGTAGCGCCCCTTGAACTCCCTTGTCCGCTCCACCGCCTGAACGTCTTTCGGCTCTTCTACGACGCAGATCACCGTTCGGTCGCGACGAGAATCCGCGCAGATCCTGCACTTCTCCTGATCGGACACAGTTCCGCACACCGTGCAGAACTGAACGCCGTCGCGGATGCGCTGCAGCGCATTCTTCAACCTGTCGATCTCCGGCGGTTCAACCGAGAGAAGATGAAAGGCGATGCGCTGAGCGCTCTTGGGACCGACCCCGGGAAGTTTCCCGAGTTCGTCGATCAGATCCTGAACGGGACCTTCGTACACGCGGGCTCTTTTCTAGAAACCGGGGAGACCGGGAAGGCCTCCGCCGAGTCCGCCGGCCAAGGGGCCGAGCTTCTCTGCTGCGACGTCCTGAGCCTTGCGCGACGCGTCTTCAATGGCGCCGATCACAAGATCCTGCAAGGTTTCGACGTCGTCGGGGTCTACGACCTTGGGATCGATCTGCAGACCGACCACCTCACCGGTGCCCTTGACCGTGGCAATGACCAGTCCGCCACCGGCCTGGCCGGTCACCTCCGCCTGTGCCATTTCCTGCTGCGCAGCCATCAATTGCTGCTGCATTTGCTGAGCCTGAGCCAGCAATGCCGACATATCGGGTGCTCCACCTGGTTGCACGTGCGGTCCTTTCTCCAGAGTTATCCCCACCAGCGTAGTCGGTGCGCGCTACCGTGAGCGGGTGCGCCGAAACCCGTCAGAGATCACAAAACTGCCTAATCGCCGTAGCCTCACGCTCGGTGTGGCTTTCGCAGCTGCCTTGATCACGGCTGGATGCACTATCCCGACAGGCACCACCGAGAGCGCCGCTGCCGTCACACCCGCGGCTGCGCCGGCATCTGCGCCCGCCGTCGAACCACTCGCAGGCAAAGTCGTCTTCCTCGATCCCGGACACAACGGCGCAAACGACGACACCATCAACACTCAGGTCCCCACCGGCCGCGGCGGCACCAAGAACTGCCAGACCACCGGCACCAACACCGACGCCGGATTTCCCGAACACACCTTCAACTGGGAAGTCACGAGCCTGGTCAAAAGTGAACTCGAAGCCGAAGGCGCCACAGTCCTGCTGAGCCGGCCCGACGACACGAGCGTCGGATCCTGCGTCGATGCCCGAGCCGAGGCAGCCAACGCCTCCGGCGCCGACATCGTGGTCAGCATTCACGCCGACGGCGCCGACGCGAGCGCCGAAGGCTTTCACGTCTGCTACTCCGCGCCGCCCCTCAACCCCGTTCAGGCCGGACCTTCCGTGACGCTGGCCGAAACCATGCGCGACGCCTTGACCGGCGCCGGACTCACACCGTCGACGTACATCGGCGAGAACGGCCTGTCACCACGCGCAGACCTCACCGGACTCAATCTGGCGCAGCGCCCGTCGATTCTCGTGGAACTGGGAAACATGCGTAACGCCGACGAAGCCGCCCGGATGAGCAGCCCCACCGGACAAGCCGACTATGCGTCGGCGATCTCGAATGGCGTGCAGGCGTACCTGACAACCGGGTAATTGACTTTCTGTGGATAACAACGGGTTATCCACAGGGCGATTTCGCGAGCACCACAGCGTCTCCGCAGCCGCTACCGTTCCGGCATGGGCACGTTCCTTCAAGCAGATATCGAAGCACTGCAGCTTCTTTCGACGGTTCTCCACACTCAGGCCGGCGAGGTTGCCGACGTCGATACCCTCGCACCGGTCGCCGACGCCTATCGCTACCTGTCCGGACGCATCTCGGCATTGGCCGACGCGACCGCCCAGACCGCGCACCTACTCGACGCCGCAGACCGTGACTTCGCTGCCGTACTTCACGGGATCTGAGTTACGATGCGTCCGACCATCTCCGACGTCCGCGCCTTCTCGCCTGAGCCGCTGCGGACCACGAGTTCCCAACTGATCGAGGCAGATCGGCGGGCCGAGGGCATACTCGACGCGGCCCGCCGCTCGGTAGAGCGCGAATTCGACGCCTGGAAAGGCGAGGCCGCTGCGGCAGCCTCTGCCGAACTCTCGGACACGCTCCGCACGTCCGGTCGCATATCCATTGCCGTGCGAAATGTGGCGGACTGTTATGCCGGAGCGGCAAATACGCTCAGCCAGGCGTACCGCGCTGTCAGCCTGATCGTCGACGACGCGACTCTCGCGCACGGTCTGACCGTCACCGACAGCGGTGAGGTCTTTCCGCCTGCGCCTACGTCACCGGGAAGTCTGGCAGACATCCTGCAAAACGACCACTATGCCGAAGCTGCAGCAACTTTCGGCATCAGAGTTTCCGAAGCCCTCGACGCAGTGGAGCGCGTCGACAACACTGCCGCCCAGGCATTGGCAACGGCATTCGGCCAACTCGCCGAGCTTCTCGGCCCTCCCGTCGCCGTGGTCAACGATCCCGTCAACCTGCCGGACAACCCCGCCGAACTGAGTAAATACTGGAACAGCCTCTCCCCCAGCGAAAAAGACGCGCTGGCCCTGCGATATCCGGCCCTCGGAAATCGGGACGGACTCCCGGCGCTGGACCGCGACTACTACAACCGGCGATATCTGGAGACACTGCGCGAATCAGCGCCAAGCACTTACGCCAGCGTCGCCGCAGAGTTACAACCGGACATGTTCCTCCTAACGCTGAGCCCCGATGGGCACACCGCCATCGCGCTCGGAAATCCTGATACCGCAGACAATGTCGCAACACTGGTTCCCGGAACCGGGACCACCGTCGCCGGAATCGGCGGCGACCTTCAGAGAACCAGAGCGATGTACGACGCGGCCCGCGTAGTCTCACCCGGATCTGCCAACTCGGTCATTCTCTGGTCCGGATACGATTCTCCGCCGACCATTGCCGAAGCTGGGTTCGACCGTTACGCCGACGCTGCCGCGCCCGCGCTGGACGCATTCCAGGACGGCTTACGTGCGTCCCACGACGGCCCGGCCTCTCACAACGTGGTCATCGGGCATTCATACGGCAGCACCGTCATCGGTGCCGCCACCACCGACGGAGGTTCGCTGAACGTCGACGATCTGGTCTTTGTCGCGAGCCCAGGCGTCGATGCCGAACGCGTCAGTGAATTGCGACTGGATACGACGGCGGAAGCCGACATGGGTGAACACGTCTACGCAACAACAGCATTCTGGGATCCCGTGCAACTGATACCGCGAGCACTCGGGATACACGGATTCGATCCGGCCGACCCCACGTTCGGCGCCCAGGTATTCGCGAGTGCGCCGGGTTCACCGGGGTTAGCCGTGCACAGCGACTACTGGAATGCAGAAAATCCGGCCCTGAAAACTCTGGGCCGGATCATCAGCGGGAAGTAAAAGAGGAACTAGCCGAGTTCACGCTTGAGGTTGTCGAGAACGGTGGCCTGAATGCGCTGCAAGCCCTTGGGGGCAAAGGTCCGCTCGAAGAATCCGCCGATACCCGTAGCGCCCTGCCACTGCGTCAGCGTCGTCACCGTGGTGCCCGTACCGTTGGGTGCCACGGTCCACGTGGTCACCATGCTGGAATTGGCATCCTTCTCCGTGATGACGTTGCCCTCGACCGTGACCGTCGCCTTGACGTTGCGCGAACGCTTTTCCGTCGCCTTGAGGGTCCACTCTGCAACTGTTCCGTTGCCCTGGCCACCACTGAGCACCTTGTAGTCGAGGTACTGCTCCGACAGAATGCGCGGGCGCACCGTCTCGTAGTCGGAGAGTGCCGCGAGCACCTGCTCCGGTGCATGTGGAACGACCGTCGAACTCATTGCGTTGACCTGACCCATTACCCGTACTACTCCTCGAGTTGACTACCTGCATGCTGCACAGACACTTCTTTCCATACTGCCTGTTCCGGCCCGGTATCTCGACTATCGACCAGATCATGTGAGCTGGTTCACTATCGGTGCCGCAAATCCGCGGCCGTTTGCAACAACTCGATCAAATTCCCGCAAATCGACCCCTACCGATGGCCCCCAGCAACCGCTAGGGATAGCGTCGAGGTTGTGACTCTCTCGTTCAATGGGGTAGTTCCGAAGTTTTCCAGGATCCGGACAGGTAATCGTCCGGGTTCCGACGGCGCGCGCGAAACCGGTTTTGCGCAGCACCGGGAAGGTGTTGCGCGACTACTCGCGTCGTATCACGCGATACCCCCTGATGGTTCGGTTCGACTGGCGAAGAAAACCTCCAACCTGTTCCGTGCCCGCGCCAAGTCCTCGACTCCCGGCCTCGACGTCAGCGGGCTCACCGGTGTGATCGCCGTTGACCCGGTGGCGCGCACGGCAGACGTCGCCGGCATGTGCACGTACGAGGATCTTGTCGACGCCACGCTTGCGTACGGGCTGGCGCCACTCGTAGTGCCGCAACTCAAGACCATCACGCTCGGTGGCGCCGTCACCGGGTTGGGAATCGAATCCACGTCCTTCCGAAACGGATTGCCGCACGAATCCGTCCTGGAGATCGACATCCTCACCGGAAACGGCGAGATCATCACCGCCACGCCTGACGGTGAACACGCCGAACTGTTCTTCGGTTTCCCCAATTCCTACGGCACTCTCGGCTATTCCACCCGGCTCAAGATCACTCTCGAACCGGTGAAAAAGTATGTAGCCCTACGCCATCTGCGTTTCGATTCGCTGAAGACACTCGAGACGACGATGGACAGCATCGTCACCGACCGGGAGTACGACGGCGTCGCAGTCGATTACCTCGACGGTGTGGTCTTTACCGATACCGAGAGCTACCTCACGCTCGGCGTTCAGACCGACGACGAAGGGCCGGTCAGCGACTACACCGGGCAGAACATCTTCTACCGTTCGATCCAGCATCCGTCGCTGGTGCATCCCAAGACCGACCGCCTCACCATCCGGGACTACCTGTGGCGCTGGGACACCGACTGGTTCTGGTGCTCGCGGGCGTTCGGAGCCCAGAACCCCAAGATCCGGCGGTTCTGGCCCAAGCAGTACCTCCGCAGCAGCTTCTACTGGAAGCTGATCGCCCTCGACCACAAGTACGACATCGGCGATCGCCTGGAAAAGCGCAAGGGGAAGCCCCCACGCGAACGCGTCGTCCAGGACGTCGAGGTGCCCATCGAGCGAACCGCGGATTTTGTCTCCTGGTTCCTCGCGGAGATCCCGATCGAACCGCTGTGGTTGTGCCCGTTGCGTCTTCGCGAGCCCAGTCCCGCCGGAGCCTCCGCAGCACGGCCGTGGCCGCTGTACCCTCTCGAACCCAAGCGCACCTACGTCAACATCGGATTCTGGTCTTCGGTGCCGATCGTTCCCGGTGAGCGCGAGGGTACAGCAAACAGATTGATCGAGGACAAGGTCGGCGACTTCGACGGACACAAGTCCCTCTACTCCGATTCCTATTACTCGAAGGAAGATTTCGAGGCGCAGTACTACGGCGGCGACCGCTACCAGCACCTCAAGGATCGCTACGACCCCAATTCACGTTTATTGGACCTATTTTCTAAGGCGGTGCAACGTAAATGACCACGTTCAAGGATTCCAAGAACCAAGAAAAGCTCTCCATCGCAGAAATTCTCGAGACGCTTTCCGACGGTATGCTGCCGCTTCGATTCACCGCCTACGACGGCAGCTCCGCCGGACCTGAGGACGCCGACTACGGCCTCCACCTCAAGTCGACCCGCGGAACCACCTATCTTGCAACAGCTCCCGGCGACCTCGGCATGGCACGCGCCTACGTCTCCGGCGACCTCGAAGCCGAGGGTGTTCATCCCGGCGACCCGTACGAGATCCTCCGAGTGATGGGCGACGAGCTTCACCTCAAGCGACCGTCCGCACTGACGCTTGCCAGCATCACCCGCTCCCTCGGCTGGGATTTGTTGCGCCCCATCGCGCCGCCGCCGCAGGAACACCTTCCCCGCTGGCGCCGCGTCGCAGAAGGACTGCGGCACTCCAAATCTCGTGACGCCGAAGTCATCCATCACCACTACGACGTCTCCAACACTTTCTACGAGTACGTCCTCGGCCCCTCGATGACCTACACCTGCGCCACTTACGGGAACGCCGAACAGACACTCGAAGAAGCCCAGGAGAACAAGTACCGCTTGGTGTTCGAGAAGCTCGGACTCCAAGAAGGTGACCGCCTCCTCGACATCGGCTGCGGCTGGGGTTCGATGGTCCGCTACGCCGCCCGCCGCGGCGTCAAGGTGATCGGCGTGACCCTCTCCCGCGAACAAGCCGACTGGGCGCAGAAAGCCATCGAGGACGAGGGGCTCGCCGACCTCGCCCAGGTCCGTTTCTCCGACTACCGCGACGTAGCCGAATCAGGTTTCGACGCAATCTCTTCCATCGGACTGACCGAACACATCGGCGTCGGGAACTACCCGGCGTACTTCGAATTCCTCAAGGGCAAACTCCGCGAGGGTGGGCGCCTGCTCAACCACTGCATCACCCGCCCGGACAATCGCAGCAGCGCAAAGGCCGGCGGCTTCATCGACCGGTACGTCTTCCCCGACGGCGAGCTCACCGGATCCGGCCGCATCATCTCCGAAATCCAGAACGTGGGACTCGAAGTGCGGCACGAGGAAAACATCCGCGAGCACTACGCACTGACCCTTGCGGCATGGTGCCAGAACCTCGTCGACAACTGGGACGCCTGCGTCGCGGAGGTCGGCGAAGGAACCGCTCGTGTATGGGGTCTCTACATGGCCGGTTCACGCCTGGGCTTCGAGCGCAATGTCGTTCAGCTGCACCAGGTTCTGGCCGTCAAGCTCGGCCCCAAGGGTGAGGCACATGTGCCGTTGCGCCCGTGGTGGAAGGGGTAGGGGCCTCCCCTTCTCTCCCCAGAACTGAGCGAACGTACCTTTCAGCGCGTTAGATGCGCCGAAAGGTACGTTCGCTCTTTTCAGGTGGGCCTACATCAGCCCTTCAGCGACGCCGGCGGCGTGAACCGCTCACCGTACTTGGCTGCCAATTCTTCAGCGCGAGCGACAAATCCAGCCTTGCCACCCTCGTACCCGGTGACGAACTGGCTGACGCCACCCGTCCAAGCCGGGTAGCCGATACCCATGATGGAGCCGATGTTGGCGTCGGCTGTGGTCATGAGAACACCTTCGTCGAAGCACTTGACGGTCTCGATGGCCTCGATGAACAGCATGCGGTCGATGAGATCCTGGAGCGGAGCGTCCGTCGGACCCGACTTGAAGGTCTCGCGCAGACCGGGCCACAGGCCGGTGCGCTTGCCATCGGCGTACTCGTAGAATCCGCCGCCGCCGAGACGACCGGTGCGACCGCCCTCGACGAGGGTGTTGATGACGTCGCCTGCCGGATCTGCCGGCAGTTCCTTGCCCTCCGCCTTGGCTGCATCCGCGCTTTCCTTGCGGATCTTCTGCATCAGAGTGAGGTTGAGCTCGTCCGAAAGCTGCAGCGGCGCAGCGGGGTAGCCCGCCTGCATACCGGCCTGCTCGATGGTGGCCGGTTCGATCCCCTCGGCCAGCATGCCGATGGCCTCGTTGATGAAGGTGCCGATGACGCGCGAGGTGAAGAATCCACGCGAGTCGTTGACCACGATCGGCGTCTTGCGGATGGCCTGGACGTAGTCGAATACGCGGGCCAGCGCCTCATCTGACGTCTTCTCGCCGCGGATGATCTCCACCAGCGGCATCTTGTCGACAGGCGAGAAGAAGTGGATGCCGATGAAATCTTCCTGGCGCTTCACACCGGTCGCGAGACCCGTGATGGGAAGCGTCGAGGTGTTGGAACCCAGTAGCGCGTTGGGTGCAACGATGTCCTCGATCTCCTGGAACACCTTGTGCTTGAGTTCCTGGCTCTCGAACACTGCCTCGATGACGAAGTCGACGCCGGCAAAATCTGCCGGGTCAGCCGTCGGGGTGATCTTGGCCAGGAGTGCGTCGGACTTCTCCTGCGTGGTCTTGCCACGCGAAAGTGCCTTGGCTTCAATGGCTTCTGAGTATGCCTTGCCCTTGTTGGCAGCTTCGATGGTGACGTCCTTGAGGACGACTTCGAAGCCCGCCTTCGCGGAAACGTAGGCAATGCCTGCGCCCATCATGCCTGCACCGAGAACGCCGACCTTGGTGATCGGAGTCTTACCGATGCCGGCGGGACGTGAGCCGCCGCCGTTGATGGCCTGCAGGTCGAAGAAGAACGCCTGGATCATGTTCTTCGCAACAAGTCCCGTCACGAGGGACGTGAAGTAACGAGCCTCGATGAGCATCGCGTTGTCGATGTCGACCTGCGAGCCCTCGACCGCTGCGGCCATGATGGCACGCGGAGCGGGCATCGGAGCACCCTTGAGCTGCTTACGCAGGTTCGCCGGGAACGCCGGAAGGTTGGCAGCAAAGGCAGGGGTGGACGGAGTTCCGCCGGGGATCTTGTATCCCTTCTTGTCCCAAGGCTGAACGCCGCCTTCGGGATTGGCCTTGATCCATGCCTTCGCGGCCGGAACCAGTTCCTCGACGGAACCGACAACCTCGTCGACGATGCCAACTTCCTTGGCCTCGACCGGTCCGCGCTGCTGGCCCTGAAGGAGAAGATTCAGGAGAGCGTTCTGCAGGCCGAGCAGACGGACGGTGCGCACGATGCCACCGCCGCCGGGAAGCAGTCCGAGGGTGACCTCGGGCAGACCGATCTTGACACCCTTGACGTCAGCAGCAATGCGGTAATGCGTCGCGAGAGCAATCTCGAGGCCACCGCCGAGTGCTGCACCGTTGATCGCAGAGACGACGGGCTTGCCGAGGGTCTCGAGGCGACGCAACGCTGCCTTGATGGTCCCGACCTCGGCGAAGATGTCGGGAGCCTGCTCGGGCCCCACCTTGATCATGTTCTTGAGGTCACCGCCGGCGAAGAACGTCTTCTTCGCCGAGGTGAGGACAACTCCGGTGATGGAGTCCTTCTCCTCGTACAAGCGGTCGACAGTCGCCTGCATCGACGCCTTGTACAGGTCGTTCATGGTGTTGGCACCCTGGTTGGGGTCGTCCATGGTGAGCAGGACGATGCCGTCGGAGTCCTGCTCCCAGTTGATCATGTTGTTCTCGGTCACGCTGATTCGTCTCCTGTAGTCCGGTCGCGTCAGACGCGCTCGATGATGGTGGCAACGCCCATACCGCCGCCGATGCACAGCGTGAGTAGTGCACGCTTGCCACCGCGACGCTCGAGTTCGTCGACCATCGTGCCGAGAATCATTGCGCCAGTGGCGCCGAGAGGGTGTCCCATGGCGATCGCGCCGCCGTTGAC
Organism: Rhodococcus sp. KBS0724; assembly: GCF_005938745.2. Lineage (NCBI taxonomy): Bacteria > Bacillati > Actinomycetota > Actinomycetes > Mycobacteriales > Nocardiaceae > Rhodococcus > Rhodococcus sp. KBS0724. The sequence continues at coordinate 426,344 of NZ_VCBX02000001.1, read as the reverse complement.
GTTGAGTTTCTCGTCCGGAATGTTGAGGTCCTTCTGGAACTTCAGGACGACGGAGGCAAAGGCCTCGTTGATCTCGAACAAGTCGATGTCGTCGACCGTCAGGCCGGCCGCAGCCAGAACCTTCTTCGTTGCCGGCGTCGGGCCGGTGAGCATGATCGTGGAATCGGCACCGCTGGTCGCCGTGGCGACGACGCGGGCACGCGGGGTCAAATTCATTGCCTGACCGGCACTCTCGGAGCCCACGAGCACCAGTGCGGCACCGTCGACGATTCCCGAGCTGTTACCACCGTGGTGAACGTGGTTGATCTTCTCGACCCAGTGGTACTTCTGCAGCGCTACCGCGTCGAAGCCGCCCACTTCACCGACGACACTGAATGCGGGTGCAAGTCCGGCAAGGTTTTCCGCCGTGGTTCCCGGACGCATGTGCTCGTCGTGGTCGAGAACGGTGATGCCGTTGATGTCCTTCACCGGGACGACGGACTTGGCGAAGTATCCGCCGGTCCACGCCTTGGCGGCCAGATCCTGCGAGCGGACGGCGTACGCGTCGACGTCGTCACGCGAGAAACCCTCGATGGTGGCGATGAGGTCTGCGCCGACGCCCTGTGGAACGAAGTAATTGTCGTAGTTGGTGGCCGGGTCCAGCGCCCACGGTCCGCCGTCCGAGCCCATCGGCACCCGGGACATGGACTCGACGCCACCGGCGATCACCATCTCGTCCCAACCGGAACGAACCTTCTGGGCTGCCATGTTCACAGCTTCCAGGCCCGAAGCGCAGAAGCGGTTGATCTGCACGCCACCGACTGTGTCAGGCAGCTTGGCGTCGTTGACAGCGATGCGCGCCAAGTCTGCACCCTGATCGCCCACCGGTCCGACGATCCCCAGGATGAGATCGGAGATCCGGTCTTCGTCGAGATCGGGGAAGCGCACGCGCAGTTCCTGGATCAGACCCGTGACCAGCGAGATCGGCTTGACCGAGTGCAATGAACCGGTCTTCTTGCCGCGGCCTCGCGGGGTGCGGATGGCTTCATAAATGAATGCCTCTGTGGTCACTGTGAGGTGTTCCTTCCATGTATGCGTCGACCCTGTGTGTGCATCGAACCGGTCTGCCTCGGCCGAGTCCGTGGATACAGCGCTCGGCCGGTACAAACCTCAGCCCTCCCACTCTAGAACGCGTTCCAGAAATAGGGGAAGGACTGAAGCGATCCTGCTCCATGACCGAGGCGATCACGATGCCTACCAGGCACGGTCACCACCGGTTCCTACCTGCCCGATCCTGCCCTACGAACGAGTTCGGCGACACCCCCCACACCTACGCGTCGAGGGTGTCGCCGGAACGTCGGACAGCAGCTGTCTGCTGTTCACAAAAGAGCGATCCTCCGTTGTTCTTCAGCCTGCGCACACCACATCGACTTGATACACACCGACTGCGGTCACCAGTACCGAAACCCGATAGCCCCCGTCGACCGAGCGAACAGCGGCAGTTCCGACATTGGTTCCGGACACCTCCGGACTTCCGCAGCGCTGCGGCACCCACAAGTCTGCCGAGACCCCCGCCCGGTCCGCGACACCCTCGACCTCGAGTGCGCCGCTCGGCACGTCAGCCCGGATGTCCGTCAACTCACCGGGCACTGCGCGTGGATACGCTCTGGTCAGAATCGGCAAAAGCGGATCTTCGGCAGGAAAACCAGCCAGACCACCGAATTCACCGGCCTGGCAATCCGGACGCTCGCCACGGACCTGAATATTGTGCGGATCGCCGCAGGCCTGCTTCCACTGCCACCATGTTCCACCGATCCGGTAAGAATCCTCGGCCGCGGCATATCGGGCCAGCTTGGGTGCATCATCGGCCGGCTTACCGAAGAATCCCCATTCACCCGAGAAGAACGGCGTCCCGTAGTTGTCGGCCGCCTTCTGCGCGTTGGCAAAGCCTTGCTCGATGGTGCCGATCGCCAGCGGCAGCGACTCGTTGTAGATGTGCGGCGCGTAGACGAGGTTGGAATCCGACGTGAATCCGGACGGGCCCGAAGACGCCGAGCCCGTAGAACCAGCGCTGCCCGAAGAATCTGCGCTACCCGTCGCCGGCCCGGGCGTCGGCAGGATGCTCGACACGACCCCCGGCTCGAAGTACACCGTATGGCTGAAACCACCCGGAACCGATGCTTCAGCCGCCCGGATAGCCGGAACAAGTCGGTCGTACATCTGGCCCAGACGCACGTAATCGTTGAAACCGACAGCAAGGCCAGGATTGGGCTCGTTCAGCAGGTCGTATCCGACGACGGCCGGTTCAGTGGCGAACCGCCGAACCACGAACTCCCAGGATTTGACGAACTCCCCTTGAATCCCGTTCAGGTCGTTGTAGAAATCCTCGAACGACGTCTGAACTGCTACCGACACCTCACGAGAATCTTCCAGCCGACACGTCATCACCGGGTCCGTCACCGCAGTCGCCCAGGCGGGCGCACCGTCCCAGCCGACGGCTGGCTTCATGAAACTCGGGCACACAGTTCCGTCGGGAGTATTGACCGCAGGACCCCAGGCATCCTGATGCATGTCCAGAATGACGCCGATGTCGTGCTTCTTCGCCCAGTTCACAGCTTCGGCGATCTCGTCGAGGTACGCCTGGTCGAAGACCCCGCGCTGGGGCTCGATCCGTGACCACGTCATGATCAGCCGAACCACGTTGAAGCCCTTGGCGGCGATCCCCGCAAAATCGGCTTCCGTCAGAGGGATCGTCGAGTCGAGGTCGGGAAACTCCTGGTAGTACTCGCCGAGACCGTTGACGTTGACACCCCGCAGGACGACGGTGCGCCCCTGATCGTCGACGATGCGCGCTTGCCCGTCCGCACTCGTGGACAACCGTGCCGGAGTTGAATCGAGGGTCGAATCGAGCGTCGACTCCGCGGCTGCAATACCTGCGCCCACTGCTCCACCGATGCCCACTACTCCGCCGACGCTCACTGCTCCCGCACAGACGACTGCGGCGCACGCGGCCGCCAGCACTGTCGTCGCTTTCCCGCGCACCCCGGACAGCATCCGCAAAACACTCACCTCACCTCGACACAAACGATCGACGGCAGAGCCATCACCGGCATCGATCGTATTGGTCATGTGTCCAATACGGGAGCGCTTTGAGGACATTGATCAGCGGCAATCGATCAATGCCCACAGTCGCAGCGCTACTCGAGTTTGCGTGCCCCCAGCACATCCTTGAGCAGTTCCTTTGCCACTTCCTCCGGGTCGCGACGGGTTGTCGGATCGGCAGGTTGCGCGGCCTCCGCGAACATCTGCTTCTCTTCTTCCGGCGTTGCCGCGGCAGGTGTCGCTTCGTAGTCGACCTCGGGGGCCGGTCCAGGGTCGTCCGGGTAATCCGGAGCCTCGGGCGGCGGAATGTCGTCGGAACCGCGGTCCGTGCCCTGCGGCCGCGGTGTCGCAGGAGCCTTGGCCGCGCGCTCCTGACTCGGCCGCGAGAACCGTGGCGCTGCCGCGGGTCGGGCGGGAGCATCAGCCGTCTTGGCCGACGGGCCCGAACCGGCCGGGACAACCGGTGCGCCCTCCTGGTACTCCACTTGCCAAGTACCACCGAACATTTCGGAAAGCACTTCACAGATAACCGCCGCATTGTGCGGCGACGTGACACGCGCACCGAGCACCGGCGTGACATGCGCAATCACCAACACCTGGCCACGCACATCATGAACCGTCGCGGCCGACAGCATCGCCGGCAGGACCTTGTTTCGTTCACCCACCTTGTTGCGCAACGTGTTCCACGCCTCGCGCATTGTTTCGACGGTCGGGCCTGCCGAAGCAGGAGCAGCGACCGGCACCTCTTCCGCAACCGGAGTGGGTTCGGGCTCGACTTCGACAACCGGCGCCGGTTCTGGCTCAGGTTCCGGTGCAGCCTCAACCACCGGCGCAGGCGCAGACGCAGGCACAGGTTCCGGCACACTCTCGACAACCGGCGCGGGCACAGGTTCCGGCACACTCTCGACAACCGGCGCGGGCACAGGTTCGGGCGCGGCCTCGACAACAGGCGCAGCCTCGACCACCGGCACAGGCGCAGGTTCAGGCGCGCGCTCGACTACCGGCGCGGGCGGCACAACCTCCGGTTCCGCTTTACGCTGCGACGGACGCTGGAATTTGGACTCGACAACCGGCTCCGGGGGTGCCGTCGGCGCAGCATGCACAGCCTGCGGAGCGGCAGCACTGGAAGCCACGACGCCGGCAGCAACTGGCGCGAAACCTCCTGCCGGGATACCTCTTTCGACTTTTTCCAACCGTTGGAGCAGTGCAGATTCCGAATCCGACGCCGAGGGCAGCAGCATTCGTGCACACATGACTTCGAGCAGCAGACGCGGCGCGGTAGCGCCGCGCATCTCGCCGAGCCCGGCGTGCACGGTCTCGGCAAAACGCGTCAGAGTAGCCGGTCCGACCTTCTGAATCTGTTCACGCATGGTGACCAGTTCAGCTTCGGGTGCGTCGACCAATCCCGTTTCGGCGGCGTCGGGAACTGCCTGCATCAGGATGAGATCGCGAAGGCGTTCGAGAAGGTCCAGGGCAAATCTGCGGGGATCATGGCCGGCGTCCATGACGCGTTCGACTGTTCCGAAAAGCGCGGCACCGTTACTGGCGGACAGCGCGTCCACGGCCTCGTCGATGAGGGCAACGTCGGTGACGCCCAGGAGTGAGAGAGCCCGCGGGTAGGTGACGCCTTCGTCGCCGGCTCCGGCAAGGAGCTGATCGAGAACGCTGAGGGAGTCACGCGGCGATCCGCCACCGGCCTTGATGACCAACGGATAGACAGCCGGCTCGACGGCGACGTTCTCTTGCGCGCACACGTTCTCTAGAAGCCCGCGCATCGTGGACGGCGCAAGAAGCCGGAACGGATAGTGGTGCGTACGCGACCGAATGGTCGGAAGGACCTTTTCCGGTTCCGTGGTCGCGAAGACGAATATGAGATGCTCCGGCGGCTCTTCCACGATCTTGAGGAGGGCGTTGAAGCCGGCCGCCGTGACCATGTGGGCCTCGTCGATGATGAAGATGCGGTAGTTCGACTCGGCGGGCGCATAAAAGGCTTTGTCGCGAAGCTCACGGGTGTCGTCGACACCACCGTGACTCGCGGCGTCGAGTTCGGTGACATCGACGTTGCCGGAACCACCGGGACCGAGCGCGATGCAGGAGTTACACACCCCACACGGCGTCGACGTCGGGCCTTCCTTGCAGTTCAGCGATCGCGCGAGAATGCGAGCCGACGACGTCTTTCCACAGCCACGGGGGCCGGAGAACAGGTAGGCATGGTTGATTCGCCCTGCGTCGAGGGCGGTGCTCAGTGGTGCGGTGACATGTTCCTGCCCCACCACCTCGGCGAAGGACGCCGGTCGATACTTCCGGTACAGGGCCACGCGCAAAGACTACCGGCGAGGTACGACAGCTCGCCCGGTGCGGGTGCAACGCACAGACCTACACGAAACATGTTTGCAACATGGTCGCAGCGCAGTGGAAACCACACGCGCCCATCGTGGATGCCGAGCATGCGGACAGGTCCGCATGTGGGAGGAGAAAACTGTGCCCGCCACCATCGACGCCGGAGCAACCGCCTGGTTGCTCGTCAGTACCGCACTCGTTCTACTGATGACCCCAGGCCTTGCCCTGTTCTACGGCGGTATGGTCCGCTCGACCGGCGTACTGAACATGATCATGATGAGCTTCGTCTCCATCGCACTTGTCACCGTGGCCTGGCTGTTCGTGGGCTACAGCCTCGTATTCGGTGACGATCACGGCGGCATCATCGGCGGCCTCGAACACCTAGGGATGGCAGGCATCGATCCGTCGACCGTGCACGGGAACGTTCCGGAAGTACTGTTCGCGACCTTCCAACTGACTTTCGCCATTCTCACCGCAGCACTGATCAGTGGCGCCATCGCAGACCGCGCCAAGTTCTCCGCATGGATGATCTTCGTGCCGATCTGGTCTCTCCTCGTCTACGCGCCCGTCGCGCACTGGGTGTGGAACCCGGACGGTTGGCTGGCTCGAATGGGAGCCCTCGACTACGCGGGCGGCTTGGTCGTCGAGATCGTCTCCGGCGCGTCCGGCCTCGCTCTGGCCCTGGTCCTCGGTCAGCGAATGGGCTTCAAAGCGGAGTCGATGCGCCCGCACAACCTTCCCTTCGTCCTGCTCGGCGTCGGCCTGCTGTGGTTCGGGTGGTTCGGTTTCAACGCCGGTTCCGCTCTTGCCGCCGACGGTATGGCCGCGCAGATCTTCCTCAACACCCTCGTCGCCGGCTGCACCGGCCTGTTGGGCTGGCTGTTCGTCGAGCAGAACCGCGACGGTCATCCCACGACATTCGGCGCCGCGTCAGGCGTCGTCGCCGGCCTTGTCGCCATCACGCCGTCCTGCGGAACCGTCAATATGTTCGGGGCAGTGATCATCGGACTGATCGCCGGCATTGTCTGCTCCTACGCCGTGGGCTGGAAGCACAAGCTCGGCTACGACGACTCCCTCGACGTGGTCGGCGTGCACCTCGTCGGCGGCATCATCGGCTCCCTGCTGATCGGGCTCTTCGCGACGGCCGTCATGACCGGCGGCCCGGAGGGACTGTTCTTCGGTGGCGGTCTTACTCAGCTCGGCAAGCAGTTTGTCGGTGTTGTCGTAGTCGCGCTCTATGCCTTCGGGGTCACCTACGGACTCGGCAAGCTGATCGATCGAACCTTCGGCTTCCGAATCTCGCGCGAGGACGAGGCTCGCGGAATCGACGTCGCCATGCACGCGGAGTCGGCCTACGAGCACGGCGTCCTCGGCCACGGCCCTATCGGCGGCCAGAACCCCAGTCCGTTCCTTCAGCGATCACGCGAAGAACGCGACCTCGACAGGTAATGCGGAACCGCCGGAAATCGCTTGCGCCTGCAATCTTCTCGACATCCACCACACCGGAGTCGAGCGCGCCGAGCAAGCCTTTCCCCTGGGATGACATGCGGGGCAGCGAATCTGAATTGAGCAGCGCGTCAGTGAACTCCTCGGGCAAGTACGCCCGAGATGAGTAGTTGCACGAGAACATCGGCGTCGTACTGCGCGTCGGCCGCTGCACCGATACAAAGGTTCCCGATACCTTTAAGCACGTTGTACGCATCGACCGGCGAAGCTGCGCCAACAGACTCGAGCGCTGCATCAAGGAGCGAGCCACATACCGGAACGAGACGGTCAACGAAGTAGGTATGCAGAGCGTCGGACCCGGCACTATCTCCGTGCAGTGCGCCGGCAAGCCCATGCTTGGTGACCAGAAACTCCACGAACAATGCCACCCATGCCCGCAAGGCCGCCTCGGACGTAGGGCTCTCCGCGAGCAGCCGCGGGCCGGCGTCCGCACACGCCTCGACCTGGTGCCGGTACACCGCGACCACGAGCTCCGGACGCGTCGGGAAGTGACGGTAGATCGTCCCCATGCCGACGCCGGCCCGCGCCGCAATCTCCCGAACCGGAGCGTCGACCCCGGACTGTACGAACACCGCTGCCGCTGCGTCGAGTAGTTCCTGCTCGCTTCGACGTGGACGACCTACCTGCTTGGACCGCGCGGCGCGCGGCGCCTCACCCTGGGCATCAGCCATGTGCCCCCCTTACTAATTCACGACAATGTTTGCATTACGGAACATCGTTCCGTAATGTTGCGGAACGACGCTCCGATAATCAGTATCGCAGAGCGCAGCCTCAGCAAGGAACTTGCGATGACCTCATCATTGATCGACACACTGGACGCCGTCATTGGCGCCGGCGCTCCGGTCGTCTCCGTTGCTCCCATCGAGTTGTTCGCCCCCGATCGACCAGTCCCGCTGGAAGTGCGAGTGTCTGCCCCGGCAACCGGCACGAACCTCCCCGTCGTGGTGTTCTCCCACGGCAACGGGTGGAACCTCGACGGATACGCGCCACTCACGTCGTTCTGGGCCTCCCACGGCTTCGTGGTAATCCAGCCCACGCACCTGGACTCACGCCGGAACGGTTTCGGGTTCGATCACCCGGTGTTCCCGACGATCTGGACCGAGCGGATCTCGGATCTCACACGCATCCTCGACCAGCTCGACACCATCGAAGGCGCCGTGCCCGGACTTGCCGGCCGCATCGATCGCAGTCGAATTGCCGCCACCGGTCATTCCTGGGGTGGGCAGACCGCTCAGTCGCTCCTCGGTGCACGGATTTTCGATGAGACGGGTCAGGTCGGCGAGGACATGTCCGACAGCCGGGTCACCGCGGGCATCCTGTTCGCTGCAACTGGCGTCGGCGGCGAGGACCTGCATCCGTTCGCGCAGGCGAACTTCCCGTTCATGCGCCCCTCCTTCCAGGAACTGACCACGCCGACACTCGTCGTCGCCGGCGACCACGACCAGTCCAAGATGTCGAGCCGCGGACCGGATTGGTTCACCGATGCCTACACGTACAGCCCCGGAGCCACCGACCTCTTGACCTTCTACGGCGCCGAGCATGCGCTTGGCGGGATCGTCGGATACGAAGTTGCCGAAACCACCGACGAGAATCCGGAGCGGGTCGCCGTCATCCAGCGGATGAGCACTGCCTACCTTCGAACCGTCTTGCACGTCGACGAGACCAGCTGGCCCGCTGCCCGCGCCGAATTCAGCGACAGCACAGATCCGATCGGCCACGTCGACAGTAAGTAACGTAAAACGGCAGGACCTCCCGCCACGTATTCCAGCCGAGGACGACTAGGGGGCTGGCTGGCCGCCCCGTTGGCGACCGAACAGCCAGTACTGACTGATGACCAGGTGAAAGCGTGATGGCTCGAGGGGGTCGACACGATGCCGCCAGGCGGAATCTTCCAGCAGCACAGCGAGATTGAGCATGTCTATTCACGTCAGCGGATCGGAGGCTACACACTTTTCGACGCTTGGCACAGCACTTGGTGCGGCCCGACGCTCGGCTGTTCCGGTCACTGATCGACCATCGAGTTCTCGATCAGGTCCTGCACCAATTCCTCCGCGAGCGGCCAGTAGCCGTACCCCGCAGCCGGGTTGAGATGACCCACCTCACCGAGATCAAGCAACTGGCTCCCCCACCCCTCTGCCAGGCCCGCCACTCGACGATAACCGGCCAGTGGATCATTCCTGCTTGCCGCAACAATGCTGGGGAAGGGTAATCGCTGCCGCGGAATCGGCAACCAGCCGTTCCGCTCCAACTCTTCGGGTGTCGGGTACGGCCCCGACAAGGGAAAGTCGAAATCCGGTGGCGTGACGAGAAGTGCAGCGGCAATCGGTCGACTGTACTCACGAGCCCACTGGACCGTAATCATGACGCCGGCGCTGTGCGCCACCAGGACAACGGGTCCGGAGATATCCGTCAACACCTCGTCCAGAGCGGCCACCCGAGCTTGACGGCTGAGCTTGTTCTGCTCGAGGGGCGGAACCGATCGCACCTTGTCAAGTTCCTTCTCGAGATACGTCTGCCAATGGTCTTCGACGTGGTCACGAAGGCCCGGAACCAGTACTACCGTGGGTGATTCGCTCATGAGGATCTCCTCGCATCATTCATTGCGGTCGACTGTCCGTGCTTCTGCAGATTCTCCAAGCGGCGCATACCGGCTGGATAGGCGCGCTTGCCCGCAACAAGGGCAACCACAGCGGCAATGTAGACCAGGGGCGAAAGCTGCAATGCTCGTAGAAGTCCCAGATGATCGGCAAGAATGCCGATGACAAAAGGACCGAGTGCCAACCCGAGAAGATTGTTGGCCACGGTGAGAGTTCCCATGGCCGATGCACGGATCGAATGATGCGTGAGATTGGCAACCATCGCCGCTGTCGGGCCCGAACAGCCGGCGGAGAAGAATGCGCCGATACCCAGAAGTGCGAGTTGCGCTGTGCCCGTGCCTAACCGCAGACCGACGCCCAAGGACACCAGTGAAATCATGCAGTAGACAATTGCCGTGGTCCACTTCGTTGCCGAGTTGTCACGGCTGAACCGGTCGGTGATGAATCCGCACACCACCATGCCGCTACCGACCAGGAGAACGAACACGGAGGCCATGACACCGGCCTTGTCCGGAGCCAGGTCGTAGTAGCGGTTGAAGAAGCTCGGCAGCCAGGCCAGAAGCACAGCGGCAGTGAACATCTGAAGCCCACCACCGATGTAGGCGAACAGCACTGCCGGATTGGTGAACAGTGTCGATACCGGCGCCCGGAATCCGTCCGGTTCCATCACTGCGCCATTCGAACCCTCGACGGCATACGCCGCCAACTTCTTCTCGGTAACCAGCGCTCGGAACAGCGCGACGAGGATGAGACCGAAGATCGCCATTGCCGCGAAGGACCACCGCCAACTGAACTGAACGGCGATGAACCCACCGATCGCAACACCGATCACCGAGCCGAACGAACCGCCGGCCATGAAGGCACCGGCCAGCATTGCGTGCACCCGCGGAGCAAACACACTGAGCACCACGGCAATACCAACACTGCCGTATGCGGCTTCACCGACGCCGACAAGGAAACGCGCACCGAGCATCTGTTCATAGGACTGGGCTATCGCGCACAGCAGAGTGGCGATGCTCCACAACACCGCCATCAGGATAAGACTCTTGACACGCCCCCACCGGTCGGCCAGGAGTGAGAGCGGGAAGGTCAGCAACCCGACCATCAGCGCAACAACACTGCTCAACGACGCCAAGTGCGAGTCGGAGAGATCCCAATCCGCTTTCAGGATCGGAAAAACCGCACTGAGGACCTGCCTCGACATGTAGTCCGAGAGCAAGAGGCCGAAGGCCAACGCAAAAACGATCCAGGGGTAGATACTTCGTCGTCCGCCGCTTCTGCGTGCGGTGTCCACGCTCAGTGTGGACGTAGCTGGTAAACCCATGACTCTCCTAGGAGCACTCGAAGAAGGGAGACGACGACGGAACCCTGGTCAAGGAAATAGTGTCCGGAAATCGCCTGATGGACAGAAGGTTCGGAGATCAGTACAACAAGTTCTGGGGATGAAACGGGGGCATGAACTGTTCACAGCTCATGCCCCCGGAGAATTACGGTCAGGCGTGGTGGGTGAAACCCAACTGACCCGGACGACGATTCGGCGCATACCCCAACTTCGCCAACGTTTCCTCCGTATCGGCATACCTCTCACCGATCCGATAAATATCGCGCGCTTCCTTACCCGTCGCCACCTCACGACCCAACTCACCCGCAATACGCACCAACTGCTCGATCTGCTGCACCGACGTCATCTTCTCGCCCTGACGACCCCAGATCGTGTCCTCGTTGCCACACCGCGCATGCAACCCCATCGCAATCGCCATCGTGTTCACCGGCAACACACTGCGCATCAACGTCTCGAGCGTCAGACACGCACCATCAGGAACCCGCGAAACGAAATTCATCATGTTGTACGGATTCGGACCGTCGAACCCACCACCGATAGCCACCCACGTCAAATTCACCGGACCCGTATAGATCCCACGCCGAATCAACCGCTCCACCGTCTCGAGCTGCGGAATACTCGACAACTGGAAATGCGGCTGAATCCCCGCCTCCTGCAACCGACGCAAATGCTCCGCCACCCACTCCGGACCCGCCGGAACCGTCATCTCCCGATACGTATTCGCCAACTCCGGACGCTCCATCGACGTCCCCGCAATATCATCCGCAGACATCAACTCCATGATGTTCATCTGCGACGTGTTGATCGCAATCGTCACCTGATCCGGAGCCGGATCCAACGTCGCCAACATATGCCGCACATCATCGGAAAGCCACTTCGCATCCGCCCCTTCACCTTCCGGCGCAAACGAAATCGAACCACCCACCTGCAGAATCATCTCCGGCACCGCCTCACGCAAACGCCCGAGCAACTCGTTGAACTTCGAAAGCCGCTTCGAACCCTTACCGTCAAGCTCACGAACATGAATATGCAGCACCGTCGCACCCGCGTTATAGCAATCCACCGCAGTCTGAACATGCTCGTCCATCGTCAACGGCAGATCCTCCGCAAAATCATCCGGCTCCCACTCCGGACCATACGGCGCCACCGTAATCACAAGCTTCTCCTGAACCTCCGGGAACAAGGCGTCATCGTGAAAATGCATAACAAACTCCAATCGAATATGGGCTGACAGTTAGGGGCTGACAGAAGGGTGGACGATCAGAACGGTGCGTCACCGACTATTCCGGCGCGTTCCATCTTTCGAACTGCAGGCCAATAGTCCTGCACTGCATAGTGTTGCGTTGAACGGTTGTCCCAGATGGCAACACTGTTCTCGGTCCAGCGCCACCGAACCTGATACTCGGGGATCTGGGCCTGGCTTGCGAGGTAGTTGAGCAGGTTACTCGACCCCGGAGCGAAGTCGATGCCGTATCGAATGTTCTCCGGCGTGTGGTAATTAACGAGGTGCGTGGCAAACGAATTGACAAAAAGAATCTTCTCGCCGGTCTCGGGATGCGTTCGCACAACGGGATGTTCCGCGTCGGGAAAGCGTTCCTTGAGTTGATGACGCTGGTCTATCGGCATCCTGGCACCGAAACTCGATTCGATGCTGTGCCGAGCTTTGAGGTCCTTGATCTGTTCCTTCACGCCGGCAGGCAGGTTGTCGTATGCCATCGCCATATTCACCCAGATCGTGTCACCTCCGACAGGAGGTGTTTCCACACAACGGAGTACACATCCCATGGGCGGATTCACGCGCCACGTCGCGTCGCAGTGATAGGCATTCTCGAAATGCTCCGGCGGGCTGTCGAGATCTTTGTAGATGCGAACCAGTCCGGGATGGTCAGGATCGCTACCCAGAGCAGGATGATCCTCGAGTTCGCCGAAACGTTGTGCAAGTTCGACGTGCTGCGCCCGGCTGAAACCCTGGTCACGGAAGAACAGAACCTTGTGCTCGAGCAAGAGCGATTTGAGTTCGGCGAACAACGCATCGTCGCGAGCCACGACGCCGAGATCCACTCCGGACAGTTCTGCACCGATGGAACAGGTCAGCTTCTCGACAGTGATCGAACTGGTAGCCGTATCAACAAGTGTTGCAGTGCTATTCATGGCGATTCCTCTTTCGACGGCTGGCGTCAGACGGTGAAGACGGAGGAACCGATGCTGCGGCCGGATTCCAAATCGTGGTGCGCGCGCACCGCATCCTCGAGTGCGTACCGCTGGTTGATTCCGATTTTGATCCGCCCCTCTTCGACGTGAGAGAAGAGTTCGGCAGCCAATTCGGCGCGCTCCGCGGGATCGGCGATGTAGTCGGCCAGGGCCGGTCGGGTGACAAAAAGAGATCCCTTGACCGCCAACTGCATTGCATTGATCGGCGGGGTCGGACCCGATGCCGTGCCGAAGCACACCAGCAGTCCGCGGCGCGCCAGCGAATCGAGTGAGACCTCGAATGTGGACTGCCCGATGCTGTCGTAGACAACCGGTACACCGACGCCACCGGTGATTTCCCTAACCCGCGCAACAACATCTTCGCGGGTGTAGATGATGACCTCGTCGCACCCGTGCGCCAGGGCAACAGCTGCCTTCTCGTCAGTGGACACCGTGCCGATCACCTTGATTCCCAGCAGCTTTGCCCACTGCGTGAAGATCAATCCAACTCCACCCGCCGCAGCATGAAGCAGAACGGTATCCCCTGCCTTCAGGGGGTGGATGCGACGCAGAAGGTAGGCAGCTGTGAGACCGCGCATGGTCATCGCGGCTGCAGTCTCGAAATCGATGCCGTCGGGCAGCGCAATCAGGTCGGCGGCAGGCATGATGCGCTCGGTGCTGTACGCCCCGAGAGGACTACCGGTGTAGGTCACGCGATCCCCCACACTGAAATCGACAACGCCGTCACCGATCGCCTCAACGGTGCCGGCACCCTCGACGCCCATACCGGCAGGCAATTGCGCAGGATAGAGGCCACTTCTGAAGTACGTGTCCGCGAAGTTGAGGCCGACGGCTCCATGGCGAATCCGGACTTCACCGGCACCGGGCTGACCTACCTCGACCTCTTCCCAACGCATGACAGACGGGGTACCAATTTCATGGAATCGAATGGCGTGTGCCACGATGCTCTCCAATTCTGTGGGCATACTCGACCCGAACCGGTCGAGCGATGTTCGTACGCAACAACTTCCAGAAGTCACATTCAGCTTCGGGGGTCGCGATCTGATGAGAACAACACTAGGTGAGATCCCGCTCACATGCTTAACTGTACGAGACACGAGACACAACATTTCGGGACATTAGGTCAAGAAATTTAAGGAGACCGAGTGAAGCCACTTGCGCGCTATGCCTCGCTCAACCGCTACGTCGACCTGTGCCGTTCGGTCAACATCGATGCCGTTGACCTGATGCGGAGCGTCGGCCTCGTTCCCGCGAGTCTCGCCAACCCCGATCAGTGGGTACCGGCCGCCTCGATTGCCGCACTCCTCGAATTGTCCGCAGCGGAATCCGGGCATGAGGATTTCGGTCTCCTCCTTGCCGAACTCCGGAGGTTGTCCAATCTCGGGCCCCTCAGCCTGGTCATCAGGGAGGAACCCGACGTCAGGAGCGCACTGGATGTCCTGATCCGGTACGAGCACACCTACAACGAGGCGCTTCGCATCCGCCTGACCGAGATCAGCGGGTTGGCAACCCTGCGCATCGGCCTGGAGGTCGGCGACCCCGCCAATACGAGGACTACCGCCGACTCCGTCAACACCAGGCAGACCGTCGAACTCGCCGTCGGCGCAACCGTGCAGATCCTGCGGAGCTTCCTCGGGCCGGCCTGGCAACCTGTGAGCGTCGGATTCACTCACAATGCCCCGCACGACACCAGTACCCATCGACGAATTCTCGGCAATGCCGTGGACTTCGATCACGACTTCACCGGGATCGTGTTCTATGCGAGCGATCTGGATGCCCGTAACGAACTGGCCGACGAGTTACTGCGCCCGTACGCACGCACATTCCTCGACTCGCTTCCCGCCGCAGATTCCTCCGATACCCTGAGCCGCACAAGGGAATTGATCGAAGTTTTACTCCCCACCGGAAGATGCTCCGTCGAGCAGGTGGCCCGAAGCCTCGGCTTCGATCGCCGAACCCTGCACCGCCATCTAGCAGAATCGGGCGAGACCTTCACAGCCGTTCTCAATTCGGTGCGCGGGCGCCTTGCGCAACGTTTGGTGTCGAACCCACGCTATTCGTTGACCGATGTTGCCGTACACCTCGGATTCTCTACACAAGGCAGTTTCTCGAGGTGGTTTCGCACTCAGTTTTCGATGAGCCCCAGCGAATGGAAAGACCAACGCCGCAGGTGAAACCGATCAGCTGACCAGTACCACTCCCACCAAGGCGATCAGAGCCACCCAGACCGTCGACAGTGCAGCCAAAACGAATGGGCGCACGCCGACTCCGCGGATCACACTCAATCGAACTCCGAGCCCGAGTGCAAACATCGCGGCGGCCAACAATGCCGTCTGTACCGTCTTGGCAATGCCGAGAAGATCTTCCGGGAGAATCCCAGTTGAACGAAGTCCCATGAATCCGATGAACGCCAGGGTAAACAGGGGCACCAGTGGTGGCCGCTTCGTATGCGGATTCGCATTATCGGACATAGCGCGTTGACGAATACTCAAGAATGCCATGACCGGCGCAAGCATCAGCACTCGCGCGAGTTTCACGATAGTCGCAACACCCATAGCGGTGGCGCCAAGAGCACTGCCGGCGGCAACAACCTGCGCGACCTCGTGAATCGACCCACCGGCCCACATTCCAGCACTGACATCACTGAGCCCGAAGGTATTGGCCAACAACGGAATGGTCGGAATCATCAACGTACCAAATATCACGACCAGCGCAACCGCGGTCAGTAGCTCTTCCTCTTTTGCATTCACCACGCCATCGGCGGCGGCCACCGCCGCAGCGCCACAGATCGAGAAACCGCAGGCAATCAGTAGTCGCTGAGTCCACGACAGACCCAAAAGTTTTCCGGCATACATTGTTCCGGCGATACCGAAAACAACGATGGCCACGACAACACCGATCACACCCCAACCCAGACCGACAATGTCACTGAACATCAACTGAAGACCGAGCAATGCGATACCGATGCGCAGCAGCCGTTTGGACGAAAACGTCAGTCCCGGCTGAAATTTCGCGGGAAGGGCAACAAGATTCGCCACGATCGCGCCGGCGACGATGGCAATCAGCAACGGGCTTACAGCAGAAAAGAGTCGCCCGATCCCCAGCGCGATCGCCGCGCCGAAGGCGCACAGCGCCACCCCGGGCACAAGCGCAGTGATACTCGCCCACCGCCGCACAGGCACCGGCGAGGCAACGGCCAGTTTGTCGACCACGGACTTCACATCACAGTTCACTCGTTCAGAGTCCGTCAGATATCGACAGCGCGGTAGCACGATTTCTACTATCACGACATATCAATACGATATGCGCAATCGCTTAGGTATAGCCTGAACGCATGACCCGACGCTGGCCGGACCTCACCACACTCGAGCTACTGATCGGCGTCGATGATCACGGAAGCCTCAGCGCTGCAAGCCGTCTCGCACATATAGCTCAGCCCAATGCCACCCGTGCGATCAAAGCACTGGAACGCCAACTCGGCATGCCCCTGATCCACCGAAAATCAACCGGGGCAACGTTGACACCACAAGGCACCGTGATCGTTCACTGGGCCCGGCGTGTCCTGGCCAATTCGACACAGCTACTCGACGTAGCCGAAGGAATGCGGACCGAACGATCAGCGGAGTTGACGGTCTGCGCCAGCATGACCGTGGCCGAACACCTGATTCCGGCGTGGCTGGGCACTTTTCGCGGACTACACCCCGACGTGACCGTGCATCTCCAGGTGTACAACTCGACGCGCGTCATCGAAGCAATCGACGTGGGAATGTGCGATCTCGGATTTGTCGAATCCCCGACTGTGCCCAGGCACCTACACAGCATCACCGTCGCTCGCGACTCACTCGTTGTTGTCGTCGACCCCGACCACGCGTGGGCCCGTCGGCGTAAACCACTCACCATCGGCGAACTGGCCATGACGCCGTTGCTGGTCCGCGAGCCCGGATCGGGCACTCGGACAACTCTCGATGTCGCGCTTGCCGAGTACGAGCGTGCGACACCGCTCCTCGAACTCGGCAGCTCGGCCGCGATCCGCACCAGCGTCCTCGGTGGTGTCGGGCCGGCGGTGCTGAGCACTCTTGCAGTCAGAGAACAGGTGAAATCGGGCGACCTGCGGGTTATCGAGGTGGACGGCCTCGACCTCGCCCGCACCTTACGAGCCGTATGGCGGCCGCCGCGGCAACTCGAAGGGCCGGCAGGCGACTTGGTGAAACTGGTGCGGACGAGCGGTACCGCGCTGGACTGACTATTTTGCCTTTGCTGCGGCCTTGGCTGCTTTCTTGAACTCGCGGACCTCGAGGAGCGTCTGCTCGTCGACCACGTCGGCAATGGACCGCCGTGACCCTTCGAGTCCGTAATCCCCCGCTGCTTCGCGCCAACCGTCAGGCTGCACGCCGATTTGTTTGCCCAGGAGCGCCAAGAAGATTCGGGCCTTCTGATCGCCGTAGCCGGGCAGCGCCTTGAGCCGTTTGAGCACTTCCTTGCCGTTCGGATCACCCGACGTCCAGATCGCAGCGGTGTCACCGTCGTACTTTTCGACGATGAACTGGCACACGGATTGGATGCGTTCGCCCATCGACTTCGGGAAACGATGGACTGCCGGAGTCTGCGCGCAAATCTCGATGAATGCGTCCGTGTCCATGTCCGCGATACGACGGACGTCGAGACCACCCATCCGATCCGCGAGCTTCTTCGGCCCGAGAAATGCCGTCTCCATCGGTACCTGTTGATCGAGCAACATTCCGAGCAACAAGGCCAACGGGTCCTCGGAGAGGAGAGCATCCGCTTCGGGGTCACCGACGAGGTTCAGATGAAGTGCCATACGTCCGATCCTGCCATGTCAGGCCGGTGCGTCTGCAGCTTCCAGATTCGGCACTGTCCATTTCTTCCAGCCGAACACGATCAGCGTCATGGCAGCGGCCACGACAAACACCCACAGATAGACCGACACCATGGCGATTCGCAAGTAATCGGGAGAGGGCAACATGAACATGCCCATGCCGATGAAGCGGTCGGTGCCCGGCATATCCGCCGCGGGTATCGGCCACGTGTGCGACCAGTTCAGGACGGGAAGAAGAAACACGATCGGCACGACCCAGACCCAGATCTTCTTCGACGCCATCGCGTAGTGAGAAGCCAGAATCACCAACGGAACAAACCACACCCAGTGGTGCCCCCACGAGAAGGGGGACACGGTTGTGGCGGTGAGCCCGGTCATGGTCAGGCCGAGCAACTTCTGCCCGTTACGGTGAGCAATCCACGCAGCTCCCAGTCCGAGACACACGGCCACCACGCTGCACCCGAGAACCAGCACCTTCGACGGCGTCGGTGTATGCGTCAACTGAGCAATCAACCCCGACACCGACTGATTACTCGGTGAATCGGTTCGTCCCACGCGGTCACTGTCGAAGAGTGTGCCTGTCCAGTACGTCAACGCATCGTTGTACATAACGATGAATCCCAGAGCCACCGTCGCCGCGAACGTGATCACCGCAGTCACCAGGGCGCGCCACTGCTTCGTGATGAACAGGTACGCCCAGAAGAACGCCGGAGTCAGTTTGACCCCCGCCGCGATCCCGGCGCCGATACCCCGAAGACGACTTTTCTCGTCCCGGCCCAGATCCCATACGATCAACAGCAACAGAAAAATGTTGATCTGCCCGAGCCACAGCGTCGTGCGCACCGGTTCCATGAACAGGAAAATGACCGTAGCCAACGCGCTTACTGCATATGTCTTGACGTCCAGGCGATAGCCGAGATATTTCCAGCACAGCACGACCACCGCACAAAGTGCGAGAACGTTGAGAACTGTCCACACCACGATCGCCTGTTGAAACGTGAGCACCGCCCAGACCGTGAACAGGATCCCTGCAAACGGGGTGTACGTGAACATCATTCCCTGCAGAACCGGACCGTCGTACAACGGCAGTCCCTGCACCACAAAACTGCCGCCATGGCGGTAGACGTCGAGATCAAGGAAGTTGTGGAAAATGCCCCAATAGATCACGTCCATCGGCACACCGAACAGGAGCATCAGGACAGAAGCGACCGCAAGCGCAGCGAGTACGACAAATCCGATCACACCGACCCGCAGCTTTCGCTGCGGAGTCTCCCCCGGCAATTCGGCTTCCTCTGGACTCATCTCGACCGCAGCACTTCCCGAAGCATTGATCGCGCCCGTCACTTACAACCTCCGGATGTGCGCCGATGTCGTCAACTCGCGAATCGAACGCTACAAGAGGACGACCGCAGGCGCAGACTGGGCACGCCGCCGCCCGGTGGTTCAGCTCTCGGTGAGACGCGATTCTGTTGCCGCCAACAGGACACACGTCGCAACGCCGTCCATGGCAACCTCGAGATCCCCGAGTGACGGGAAGCTCGGGGCAAGACGGATGTTCCGATCATCCGGATCCGTGCTGTACGGGAAGGCCGAGCCAGCAGCAGTGAGCGCGATACCGGCATTCTTCGCGAGTTCGATGACGCGCTTTGCCGTGCCGTCGACCACGTCGAGGCTGATGAAGTAGCCGCCCTTCGGCTCGGTCCACGACGCGACCTTCGACGCACCCAACCGGTCCTCGAGGATCTTCAGAACCAATTCGAACTTGGGCGCGAGCAATTCGCGATGCTTCTCCATGTGCGCGCGAACACCATCCGCGTCACCGAAGAACCGCAAGTGACGGAGCTGATTGACCTTGTCCGGTCCAATGCTCTTCTTACCGAGGTGCTTCTGGTACCACGCGAGGTTCTCGGCGGAGCCGCCGAAGAAACTGACACCGGCACCGGCAAAGGTGATCTTGGACGTCGACGCGAACACCAGCGGACGGTTGGGATGTCCGGCTTCTGCAGCCATCGTCAGAACGTCGTACGACGGTGCGATCTCACCGAACAGTGGGTGAACCGCGTACGCGTTGTCCCAGTACAAACGGAAATCAGGGGCAGCCGCCGGCATTGACGCCAGCTCACGAACGATATCTTCCGAGTACACCGCGCCGGTCGGGTTGGCGTACACCGGAACAACCCACATGCCCTTGATCTGCGGATCAGCCGCAACCAATTCCGCAATCTTCGCAACGTCAGGACCGTCGTGGTTCATCGGGATCGTGATCATCTCGATGCCCAACGACTCGGTGATCGCAAAGTGGCGGTCGTAACCGGGAGCCGGGCAGAGGAACTTGATCTTCTCTTCGCGTGCCCACGGCTGAGCCGAATCGGGAGTGCCGTGAAGCAAGGAGAACACCACGTTGTCGTGCATGATCTCGAGGCTCGCATTGTTGCCTGCGAGAAGGTTCGCAACAGGAATGCCCAGCAGCTCACCGAAAATCGCTCGCAATTCCGGCAGACCCGTCAGGCCACCGTAGTTGCGGCAGTCTGTGCCACTACCGTCCCGGAAATCACCGTCGCCCGGCAGCGCCAACAACGCTGCGGAAAGGTCGAGTTGCTCCGGCGAAGGCTTACCGCGAGTCAGATCGAGGACGAGCTTCTCGGCCTGGAGCTGCGAGTACTTCGCGCTCTGGCTCTCATGCTCGGAGGTGAGTTCTTCATGGCTCATCAACCCGATCTGGGTTTGGATAGGCATCCGGAGCGGCCTTTCACCGACGAGGCGGAGTCGGGATATGTGAAAAAATAGAGGACCCCGCGCACCCGGCAGAGCCCGTTGACCCTTGCTGCCTTCCGGCCCTGGGGGAGTTCACAGGATGCGCGCCGCGCGGGATCCAATGAACAGTGTAGACGGCCTTCCGGAACCATGGGACACCACCCGCCGCGTTTCGGCCAGCAGACCGATTTCCGCCACATAACCGCAGATCAGACACCCGTTTAACGCTTCGGGTCTTCTCTTCGGTATGCTTCTCCACGGAGGATTCGCCTAGTGGCCTATGGCGCTCGCCTGGAACGCGGGTTGGGTTAACGCCCTCAGGGGTTCAAATCCCCTATCCTCCGCCAAAGGGAAACCCCCTGTGAACTGCTGAGAAGCGGTTCACAGGGGGTTCTTTTTTGCCCTCATGCAACGAGATATGCAATAGCTACCCCAGAATCCGACTCAGGGTGTCCACGGCTGCACGCTGCATCGTTGGCGTCACATGGCTGTACACGTTCATCGTCGTGGTGATGGTCGAGTGCCCCAGACGCTCCTGCACCACCTTGGGATGCACACCAGCCTCCAGGAGCAGGGTCGCATGGGTGTGGCGCAAGCCCTTCAGTGTCATAGCCGGCATGGCATCCTCCCCCAACGCTGCCTGAGCCTTCACCACCCGCAACCGGAAACGCCGTGAGATCTCGTTCGGACTACGAGTGCCACCGTCGAGGTTCCCAAACACGAAGCTGCGCGCACCTGTGAGCTGAAGGGACACGCCACCACGCTGCACCCGCCACGCTTTGAGAGCTGCGATCGTCTCGTCGTCCAGGTCGATCACTCGTGCACCGCCCGTCTTGGTGAGCTTCACTGTGTCTCGTGCGGTGGTGTCCAATGCGCGGCGGATGCTGAGCCGGGAGTTGGTGAGGTCCAGGTCTGCCCACTGCAACGCGAGTGCTTCGGATCGTCGGACCCCGGTCATTGCCACCGTCTGCCACAGGGGAAACAGTTCATCGTCGAGGATGTCCCTGTTCCATGCCAGGAACGTTGTCAGTTGCCCGGCTGTCCAGGTGGACTGTTCTGGGGCCTGAGCTTTGATTTGGCGGCCGGTGGGGGCTTTGACTACGCCTCGTTTGCGGGCCGGGTTGACTGCGATGTATCCGTCGTCTTTGGCGGCGTCGAGCATGGCTCCGAGGCAGACGTGCACTTTGTTGACGGAGTTGGCCGATAGGGGCTTCCCTTTGTTCTTGCCGTCTTTGCGTCCGCTGTGGAGTAGGTGCTTGTAGTGGGCTGCGAGTCGGGTAGCTGTGAGCTTGTCGAGTGGCAGTTTCCCGAGTTCAGGTTTGATGTGGTTGTTGGCGATGCGCTTGTATCCGGCGATGGTGGATGCTTCGAGCTGGAGGCCTGCGATCCATTGGTCGATGAAGGTTGCGACTGTGGGTGCGGTGCGAACGAATTTGATCTGGTTTTTGAGCTGATTTTTGGCGTCAGTAAGTGCGTTGTCGGCATCTTCGGCTGTTGCGAATCCTGCTTTGCCGGTTTGCCGTTCGCCGTCGTCGGGACGTTCAGGGTCGATGGGTACCCATATTTGGTAGCGCCATCGGACGCCGGCGTTCGTTTTGTAGCTGGTGATGCTGCCTTTGCCTGCTCGCCGGCTACGCCTTGCCACTGGATCTCCTGACGTTCAGTTGCTGTCGATGCTGCTCGTTAAGCCACTCACGAACATCTTCGGGGTAATCAGTCCCGGTCATATACGCAATGTCCACCCCCAGGATGCGCGCAATCAGTTGCGCTTCGTCAAGGTGAACTCGCCGCTGACGCTTCTCGATCTTCGCGACAGTCGAGTCATAGAAGGGGATACCCGCGGCGGTCATCCGTTCCGCAAGTTCAGCCTGCGTGATTCCGATCATTTGCCGCTTGAACCTCAGAGTGTCCGCGAACATCGCACTGGCTTCGGGATAGAACCACTCCCTCAGTTGATGCTTCTCGATCCAGGGCCCTCCGCCTGGATCTCGGTCTCCGTAGGTTCCTGGGGCTGAGTCATCATTCGCTTCCTTCATAAATCGAAGGTTACTTCTTGCATGGTAATGGCGCAACGTGTACCTTCAGGGATGTTCGACTTTCGATAATCGAAAGTTTCATCCATTCGGGAAGGTTGCCACCATGGCAGAAGCCACCGTCACCATCAAGGACTTGCGGGAGTCCGACGATGTAGCGATCACTCGTACAGCAGTCGCTTCAGCACTCGGGATTGATCCACGCACAGTCACGGCCAGCATTAAGAACGGCACGATTCCGTCAGTGCAGCTTGGGCGGCGAGTTCTCATCCCCCGCCTGCCGTTCCTCGCGCTCTTCGGCGCAAATGAGTAAAGCCCCAGGTCAGGCGTCGCCACGCCTATCGACCAAGGGCTTCACAGAATCCATCCCCCTCACAGGAGCAGATCCAATGAACGTTAGCGTAACCGAAACCATCATCAACCGCGCAAATGAGCAGTTCGGCAACACGAATCCACCGGCTTGGTACAACGGCCCTCATCGCGAGTTCGAGACGGAATGGGCAGGCACGGCACTCCGTCCGTTCGAGCGTTTCTACGAAACACCCGTAGGTGCCGTGAGCTTGTTCCGGTACGACGAGGCAACCGCAGAAGACCTGACTGTCGGCGAAGCAAGCGTGGTCGTCAACTTGGGTGAGGAGCATCTGACCGCCTCCGATGCGTTGGCATTCGGCACGGCGGTTGTCATGGCTGCCACTCGCCTCGCAGCGTCCGAAGGTGGCGCGTCGGTAGACGATGTGCATCTTCTCATCGACCAGCTGCAAGAGGTTGTGCGCGAGATGGCGCGACGGGCAGAGGTGGCGTGATGACCATAGTCACCGAGCTGCGCCGCCGACGCGCAACGTGCCACCGAATGGAACGACTCACTTGCGGGTGCGTCGATACATGGACTTGCACATGCCACGAAAACAGAAGTGTAAGTACCGATCCCGAGCTGGTGAAGGTCGTCGCCGAGCATCTGTTCGCCGCGACCGGTGGCCCGGGACTCGGTTTCAACGCAGAAGCAGGGCGCGCCCTGTGGAGACGTGGCGGCGCTGATGCCCGTCTCGCCGAACGAATCAACAGGTGCGGAGGCATCAACATATGAGAGTTATCAACTCACCCGCGGAGGTGATCGAAATCAGTCAACGGCATACAGAGCCTGAACCGCATGTTCTCGATGGGATGGTGGACGGTGCTTGGCTTGACGCGCAACACTTCCCACCATTGCAGTGGAGCGTGCAGGGCATCGTCCCGGAGGGCTTCGGGTTGATCGTTGCGCCACCGAAGGCCGGTAAGTCGTGGTTCGTTGCGGGTATCGGTCTCGCCTGCGCCACAGGTGGTCTCGCGCTCGGGAAGATATCGGTGTCACGGCGTCCGGTGCTATACATGGCTTTGGAGGATGGGCATCGACGCTTGCAGGGCAGGTTCCGGCAGATCCTCGGTGAGGGTGTGCCGATCCCGAAGGATCTGCACGTCATCGTCAAGGCTCAACCGCTCGCTGTTGTGGCGATGATCTCCGAGTTCTTGGATCGTCATGCATCCAAGGCACCGTTGATCATCCTGGACACGCTCGGGAAGGTGAAGCCCCCCAAGCGCGCTGGGGAAGATGCGTACACCGCCGACTATGCGATCGGAACGAAGCTCAAAGACCTCGTTGACGCGGTGTCGGGTTCGAGCCTGTTGGTGGTGCACCACACACGCAAAGCGGAGTCGTCGGACTTCGTTGATGCGGTGTCGGGCACGCAGGGCATCGCCGGATCTGCTGACTTCATTCTTGTGTTGGCGCGCAAGCGTAAGTCCGACGATGCGGTGCTTGCTGTGACAGGTCGTGACGTGCCCGAGAACGAGTACGCCCTCACAACCTCTGATGGTCGGTGGTCACTCGACGGTATGGATCTGACGGATGCGGCTGCCACCGTTGAGAACAGGCAGCAGAAAACGGCACTCGCTGACAGGTCCATGGAGATTCTTCGGTTCGTGTCCTCGCGCCCGGAGACCACAGCGAAGGATGTCGAAGCCGAGTTCACCGATATCAACAACAACGATGCCGGCACTTACCTTCGTCGCCTTCACGAGGCCGGTCACATCAACAAACCTCGACGCGGCACTTACTCACCTGTGTCTGAACCGTCTGAAGTGTCTGAACGGTATGAATCAGCAGGTCATGCCGACCAGGGAGAACCTTCAGTTTCAGACGCTTCACACACTTCAGACACTTCTCTGTTCGCAGACAGTGAGGAAATCGCATGACTCGGCAGTTGGCGTGGAGGCTGTGGCACGCATATCCCGGCCACAGTGACGAGCTGTTCTCTCCGATGCGCTCGAAGGCAGTGAAGGATATGCCGATTGCTCGTTGGTCGAAGGCCAGTAAGCATGCCGAGTGCGCCATCAATGCCAATCCACACCTGCAATGGAATCGCCATCACGAAGCGCCATTTGAGAACTGCGCGTGTGGCATCGGTGCGATACCTGAATTGTCTGACGTGATGACCCGGTATGCCCTGCTGTGTTCATTCGCTGAGAAAAGGACTGTCGACCGTTTCCACTTCAACACGCGACCACTTGTTGTTGTTGGAACCATCCGAGTGTCTGGGAAGGTTATCGACCGCCTCCCGCACAACACCGACGTACCCGAACTCAGGGTCCAGTACGCCCGCATACGGGAGTTGTGGCTACCTGGCGTCGGCGCAGATATCGAACAGCTCAAGGATGCGCTCGCGCTTAGGTTTCGAGTCCCTGTCCATCTCGGAATTCCCCAGGAGTCAGCATGACCCCACATATTGAGTCCATCTCTTCGACACTCAACCTCATCGCTCTCGCCACAGACGAGGAGTTCGAAGAAATCCACACCGTGTTGACGTCAATGTCCGACGCCGAACGAACCGGAGTCCTATTCTCCGCCATCGCATTCGCTGCCACAGCATTCAAACTCATCGAGGAGAACAACTCATGACCAACGAAATCCGCACCGGCGATCTGCTCGGTTTGGCACGCGTCCAGACGCGCCGCCGACTGAAGTCACTCGCCAACATCGCAGTGAAATTCGAACCCGAACAGCTCACACTCTTGAACTCACTGCTCGACGAGTTCGCCCGCAAATCGTCCATCATCCGCGCACAGGAGAACCAGAATGTCTGAAAACTTCGCACCCGAAACCGTTGACTCCCTGCCCTCGTGGGCCCAGAAGATGATCGGTGACCTCCGCACCGAAGCGGCCACCAACCGCAAGGCCGCCGCCGACGCGCAGACCGAACGCGACACCTACCGCGACGAGCTGACAGGAATCGCATCCAAGACCGCCCTCGACGGACTGACAGGAATCCTCGCGGACCCTGAAGACCTCGCCCGGTACGTCGACACCACCACCCTGCTCGGTGACGACGGTAAGCCTGATCCCGGCAAGTACACCGAGGCCGCGCAGACCCTCATCTCCGAACGCCCGCATCTCGGTATCCCCGCGCCGCGCACAGCAGGTAAGTCCGGTGTCGAGGTCACCGGTGGACGCACCCACACCCCTCGAGTCGCGGACCCCGCCGCGCAGATCGCTGCCGGTACCGCCGACTTCGTGAGCCTGGTGCAAGGCGCAAGCTAGACAACAGATTCGGATACCCCCACCCGGTTCTAGATACCTGGTGGGGGTATCTGCTATTGTCACTGTGACGGATCGGCCTGGCGCCGAGATGTCACACCCCCGGTGTATGAGCGGGCAAGGTTTCCAATCGGGAACCTTTCTCGCCACCACCCCCGAGGTCCGGCACCTCAAACGTACGACTGCTAGAGCTTGACGCTCGCAGTCAATTCCCTTGGCGTACAACGCCATTCCCTTGCCGGGCACTCGCATCCGATCCCGGCCCTGACTTACCCAGGAGCCTCCCATGGCACTCTCCACTTCCGGCGCTGGATCTGTCCTCTCCGCCGAGCAGATCACCAACATCGTCACCGTTCCCTTGCAGAAGGCTTCGGTGTTCCTCGCATCCGGACCCACAATCATCGACGCCCACGGCCCCGTCCGAATCCCGACGTACACCGGCTCGACTTCCCCGTCCTGGCACGGCGAGAACGAACTCATCGACGAGGTGGAACCCACCTTCTCCGAGGTGCTGCTACTCGATCCGAAGATCGAGTCCATCAAGTCCCTGCACCGCTACTCCAACGAGCTTGCCCGTCAATCGATCACCGAGACCATCGGCGCAATCCAGCAGCGCATGATCACCGACGTCGCCGGCAAGATCGACGACACCTTCATCGCCGGCACCGGCGCGGGTGGAACCCAGCCGAAGGGGATGCTGAACTACACCGGCACTCAGGAAATGGCCGCAGTTGGTGTGCCCGTCCTCGACGATCTGCACGACGCCGAAGGGTTGGCGCTCGGTGTCGAAATCGACCCGACTCGCCTGCGCTGGTTTATGCACTCCCGAGACTTTGTGGCAATCCGCAAGATCAAGGACACCGCGGGCCGCTACATCGTCCAGCCCGACATCACCCAGTCCGGCGCGTACCAGCTGCTCGGGCATCAGGTCGTTGTCACCAACCGCATCCCCGTCAACGGTGGCACCGGCACCAACGAATCGTCCATCGTTCTCGCTGACATGTCGATGATCACCGTCGCCCGCGACATGGCCCCCACGGTCACCCTGCTGGACCAGACTTTCGGTGACTACGACCAGCAGGCCATCCGCGTTGTCTGCCGCTACGACGCCGCACCCGTCAATCCCAAGGGCATCGTCGTCCTGCGCGGTGTGAAGCTCACGGCGTAGTCATGGCAGGCGCACCCATCCGGCGCGCCCGCAAGAAAGCAGGCGTGGAGGTCACCCCCTTCACGCCTGCTTTCCCCGGGCAAGAGTTCGAAGGCCAACGCCCACCCTTCGAGAAAAACAACACCCTCTCCCTCAAGCACGGCGCGCACTCCGAACGCTCCCTCGCACCCCTCGCCGAAGCCTGGGTCAAGACAGCACTCGAACAAGCCCCCTACCTCCGAGACCCGTCCTACGAACCTGCCCTCCTCGCATGGGCACGCTTCGAAGCCAAGTGCGATCTGCTGCACGACTGGATCGACGACCAAGGCATCCACGGACTCATCGACGAGGTCGGTCAAGCAACACCCGCGGCGAAACTTCTCCCCACCTACGAAGGCAGAGCCGCAGCACTCCGCGCAACGTTGGGCATGGACCCCATCAGCCGCGCAAAACTCCAAAAAGACTCTGCCGCAGCACAAATCGACTACTCAATCCTCCTCTCACAGGCCAACGCCGCACGAGAAAAGGCCACCCCATGACACCCACCGTCAACCTCGACATCCAACAACTCATCGACGACCCCGCCTACTTCGCCGAACACGCCATCGGCGTACCCCTGTGGGACTACCAAGCCGACTTCGCCCGATCCCCGGCCCGCTACCGCGTCATGTGCGCCGGCCGGCAGGTAGGCAAGTCACGCGTCCTCGCAGTCGTCGCCCTCCACACCGCCTACATCCGCGCCAACGTCCGCGTCCTCGTCATCTCCAACGGTGAAGACTCCTCCCTCCGAGTCCTCGCAGACTGCGCACACCTCGCCCGCAACAGCCCCATACTCAACGCCGCAGTCCTCGACGACAAGAAACAACTCCTCACCCTCGGCAACGGATCCACCATCCAATCCATCCCCGCATCCGAAGCCCGAGCCCGCGGCGACTCCATCGACCTACTCATCGTCGACGAGGCTGGATTCATCAGCATGAGCCTGTGGCAAGCCGCAGAACCCGCCATCGTCGCCCGCCCCGGCAGCCGCGTCATCCTCGCATCCACCCCTTGGGGAAAGAACGACCACTTCTTCCGACAGAAGTACAACGAGGGCATGACATCCCCCAGTGCCAAACTCCAATCCTGGCACTGGCCCACCACCGCATCACCCCTCGCCGACCTCGACCTCATCGAAGACTGGCGACGCACCTGGTCGACCATCAAGTTCACCACCGAAGTCCTCGCCGAATGGGTCAACGAGGCCGGCGCCTACTTCACCATGGAAGAACTCGACAACGCCGTAGCCGACTATGACCTACTCGACCCCAAAGACGCCCACGGACAACTCATCACCGCAGGCCTCGACTGGGGCTTCTCCGATGCCCATGCGTTCGTTGCTCTCGCAGTCCTCGACGACCAAGAACTGAACCAAGCCGTAGTCGGTGACGACCTCATCTACTTCATCCCCTGGCTCGAATCGCACCACAAGAAGCCGTACAGCTGGTTCGTCAACCGCATCGAAGAGATCGGCCGCACCTACCAACTGATGTCCGTCGTGTCCGAAACCAACGGTGTCGGGGCCATGCCCACCGAAGTCCTCCGCAACACCATGCAACGCACCAAGCAATCCAAACGACTCGACAAAGCGCGCTGGCCCACCCGAGTCATCCCCGTCAACACCGACAACCGATACAAAGCATCAGGATTCGGAGGCATCAAACTCCTCCTCCAACAAGGCCGGCTCATCCTCCCCAACCACCCCGACCTACTCCGCCAACTCCACAACCTCGAATACGAACAAACCGACACCGGCCAACTCCGCATCCGAGTCCCCGAAGCAGCCGGACACGACGACATAGCCATGGCCCTATGCCAAGCCATATCCACCGCAGACGGCAGCGTTTACGCCTACCGACCAGACAACCCCCGAGCTAACCACCGCGACCTCATCACCACAGGCACAGGCGTCCGCATCCCCAAACAACCCAGCTGCCTCAACGTCGAACACGCACTCCAACGATCACGAGGAAGGAACAAGGGAGACGGCTGGTAAAGACACTGCCGCGCCTGCTCGTACCTCACAGCCTTGCCAACTCATAGACTCGACCTATGAATATCCAATCAACTGGATAATTATGCATAGAACTGGATGGAAAGGCCCCACCGCCCGACGAGGCAAGTGGGGCCAACCAACCCAACCGAACTAAGCCTTGGGGCCGTGAATCACCAACGAGTACGCCTCAGCAAGCGCACGCACAGCCTCAGCATTCCCAGGGTTCACCTTGCCCGCAGACTCCACAACCAAATCCAACAGGACTTCCTTCGTCGCAACCTGCTTGCTCTGCTGCTCTAGCCGATCATTGAGTGTCATACCCGACGACAGTACTGAACGCGTGCTGGTCTGTCCCGCTTGGTCGGTTTGTTTGATAGTTCCCCGCGTGTGCGAGAGGCCCATGCAACAGTCCATGCAATACCGCTATTGCATGAGCATGTATCTGGATGCTTGTTTGATAGGTCAGTGACGAGGTAAGCAGCAGGTCAGAGGTTGTTTCCTGTCCTCGCTTGTATCCACATGTTTGTGTGGTGTCAGGAGTTCAAATCCCCTATCCTCCGCCAGGGAAGTCCCCGACCAGACATCTGGTCGGGGACTTTTTTATGCCATTCTCCGTTTGAAGCCCGCGCTGCCGACCTCGACAAACCTGGTGGAGAGACTGCACCCACTGCTTTGGCGCGGGCCGGCAAATCTCCCAGCACACTTGATTCCTCGACGACTATTGCGCTCGCAGGACAACGGTGTTCGTATCGGTATCGACGGCAACCCACGCAGGTTCGCCTTCTGCCCCGTCCTCGCGATGCATCAACGTCGTTTGCCGTTGCTCGAATTCGTGGTGCTTTCCGCCTTGGAACAGCGCAGCGACTTCCTCGAATCCGGTGGCGGCCACTGGGCGCGAGGTTCTGCGCTTAGTCCACGGCAACGCACGACCCCCGGTAATCCGATTCCACAGCGTTTCCACGAACGCACACAGAACCAGAAGCACCAGCAGTCCCGGCAGTGACATCGCAAAGAGTGTGCCCATCCTGCGAGTTTACCGAGGACACCGATACTGCCGGTAGAGAACAATCGCGGTCGGCGAGGTTGTCGAAGTGGCCGGGTCAATGGTGATCTGCAACACTGGCTGACGTCGGGATTGACGGGTTACCGAGACGACTAGCAACAGGGTGGCAATACATGAGCGTGATTCTCGCGGCGACGAATCAGCCTGCGCTGGCCGAGACCTTCGGCGTCGAACTCGAGCGCGTCGGCCACACCGTTCACCTGTTCGCGTCCGGAAGAAACAGCCTCGACGCACTCGGCACCGACAACTTCGATGTTGCGGTTCTCGATCTTTCACTCCCGGACATCGACGGCTTCGAAGTAGCCCGCCAGATCCGGCTCCGCAGCGAGATTCCGATCATCATGATTGTCGAGTCCCCGGAAGACATCGACGATGCCCCACCACAGGTCGCGTCGGACTTCGCCATCAACCCACTCGACGCTCGTAGCCTCGATTCTCGGATAACCAGCCTCCTCCGCAGTACACCCACCCCACAGACGGACAAGCGAGAGCGCCACGGCGAGTTGACGATCGACCGCCGATCCATGACCGCCACCATCCGACGTCGACGTCTCGACCTCACGCGAACCGAATTGCGCCTGCTCCTCGAAATGTCGACGCACCCCGGCCACCTCTACTCCCGACCTCAGCTTCTCGCGAAGGTGTGGGGTGAAACGAGTTCAAGCAAGACTCGCGCCGTCGACGCCAATATTCAAAGTTTGCGTTCGAAACTCGAATCCGACCCGGCCAATCCCCAGTACATCAAGACCGTGCGCGGATTCGGATACAGGTTCGGTCCGATCGACTGACAAGAACCATCGAAATCCGACGTGTCGGTGGTCCTGGTTAGGCTCGCGAAATGAGCTGGTACCTGCCACAAGCCGCCGCGACGGACTTGGCTGACGTACTTGTCTGCGGATGGACTGCCCGCGCCGAGGGCGAACACCTTCTTGTCCCCGACGCGTGCATGGACATCCTGTGGATTCGTGGAGTGGGGATCCGTGTGTGCGGCCCCGAAACCTCGGCTTGGTCGTTCACGCTTCCGCCCGGAACCGAATCGGTCGGCGTTCGATTCCGCCCGGGTTCTGCAGCTCCACTTCTGAGAATTCCGGCGTCGGATCTACGCAACGCCCGAGCCGAACTGAGCGATCTGACCGGCAGCCGAACGTCACGAATCCTGTTGGACCGCTTGGAAAATACTCCAGCCACTCAGCGTGTGATCGTCCTCGAAGACATGGTCAGGTCCTGGAACCGGAGCACTCGATCGCCGGATCCGGTGGCGTCCGCCGTCAGCGCAGCGCTGGCTCACCACTCGTGGAGCGTCGACGCTCTTGCCGACCATGCAGCCCTCACTTCCCGGCAGCTGCAGCGTCGATGCAATGACGCATTCGGATACGGACCAGCAACACTACGAGCCATCCTGCGACTGCAGCGGTTCATGACGCTCGCGCGCCGACGCTCTTCGATTCCCCTCGCCGGACTCGCCGCCCTCGCGGGATACAGCGACCAGGCTCACCTTTCGCGCGATTGCCGCCGCATTTCGTCGATGACACCCGCAGAACTACTGCGTAGTGAAGCTCCCGACTGGCACGGCCCAGGCTCGGTGGTCACGTTTTCGGAGAATGTCCGAAATAATCAATCGCGGTCCCGGCGTCATCCTGAAGAATCAGTGACATGACTACAGCCGATATCTCCCCCGCAGATCGCTACCGTGACCTCGCCGCCGGTTTCACCCAGCGGATCGACGCAGTACCTGAGGACCGGTGGGACAACAACTCTCCGTGCGAAGGGTGGACGGCTCGCGACGTGGTCCGGCACGTGATCGACAGCGAACGCGACATGGTCAAGGTCGTCGGCCTCGAACTGGCGCCAGGACCGTCCGTCGACGACAACCCGTCCGCCGCCTGGGCTGCAGTGCGCGATTCGATGCAGGCAATTCTCGACGATCCGGAAAAGTCGACCCTCGAATACGACGGCCATTTCGGCCGAACCAACCTCGGAGCCACCGTCGACGGTTTTCTGTGCTTCGATCTGGTCGTGCACGGCTGGGACCTCGCAGCCGCGACCGGCACCGACACCTCGATTCCGGAAAGGGACGTTGAGTGGGTATCGCAGGTTGCCGCCGGCCTAGGCGATTCGATTCGTATGCAAGGAGTCTGCGGCCCCGAGATTTCGGTGGCCGATGATGCCGACAAGGCAACCAAACTCCTTGCATATCTCGGTCGAACCGCCTGAAAAACCTCCCCTGACGTGCGAATTGTTTCGTTACGCGGGTAATGTCCGTCGCATGCCTGAACGTCGGAAATCAGCCACCAACCCGGACTTGCTGGCCACGGCACTTTTCGACGTTGCAGCTGAATCGGGACTCGAGAATGCGAGTGTCCGCGAGGTGGCAAAACGCGCCGACGTCTCGATCGGTGCCGTGCAGCACCACTTCTCGACCAAGGACGAGATGCTCACCTTCGCTCTGCGCACTCTGGCCGATCGAATACTGAGCCGACTCACTCGACCTCCCGCCGGCACCGATCCTCACGTTGTGCTTTTCCAGGCTTTGTCACAGTTGCTTCCCTTGGACGAGCAGCGCACCCGCGAAGCACATGTTCTGGCCGCATTTGCCATCCGGGCTGTCACCAGCGAATCGTTGGCGGACATTCGCCGGACAATGCTGTTCACTATTCGCACCGGCATCTGCGCAGTTCTGATCGGAATCAGGTTGCCTGAAGCCGAAACCCGCGCGGCGCTTCTCCTCGCGACCGTCGACGGACTGGCACTCGACGCGATAGGCAATCCCGGAATGTACCCGCCGCATTATCTCGAGTACGCCCTGGAGAGTCAGATAAAGCTCACCCTCCACGACATGGAAATTCACGATGCTCTCGGATCTGTGGGCTGACGTGCCAGGAGCAGGACGATTTGCACCGAGCCCTTCCGGCGATCTGCATCTGGGGAACCTCCGTACAGCCCTCCTTGCCTGGCTGTTTGCCCGGACGACCGGTCGCGATTTTCTCATTCGCGTCGAAGATCTGGATCGTGTGCGGCCAGGAGCCATGGAACGCCAACTGGATGATCTGCGAGCGCTCGGCATCGACTGGGACGGCGACGTAGTCAAACAGTCGCACCGACTGCCGCGGTACGCAGACGCGATCACCGCATTGACCGATCGCGGGCTGACGTATCCCTGCTTCTGCACGCGCAAGGAAATTCAGCAGGCGCCGTCCGCACCCCATGCGCCGGATGGGGCTTACCCAGGAACGTGCCGGAATCTCACACATTCCGAGCAAGCCGACAAGCTGACCTCCGGCCGAAAACCGGCACTGCGCCTGCGCGCCGAGACGACGTCATTCACCGTTCGAGACATGTTGCACGGCAACGTATCCGGAATTGTTGACGATGTGGTGTTACTCCGCGGCGACGGAGTTCCCGCCTACAATTTGGCAGTAGTGGTCGACGACGGCGCCCAGAATGTCGATCAGGTTGTCCGCGGCGACGACCTTCTGACATCAGCACCGCGCCAGGCCTACCTGGCAACACTCCTCGGCGTCACACCGCCGATCTACGCCCACGTCCCCCTCGCACTCAACTCCGAAGGCAAGCGTCTGGCCAAACGGGATGGGGCGGTCACCCTCTCCGATCAACGCGACCTCGGCCGCACCCCAGCCGAAGTTCTGACTCTGATTGCGTCGAGCGTCGGATTAGCCGAACCCGGCGAAGTGGTTTCACCGATGGAACTAGCTGATCGTTTCGATCCGCAGAAGGTTCCGCGTGACCCTTGGATCTTCACAAGTGCAGATCCCGTGGACCCCGTCAGGCAATCCGGACAATAGTTAATCATTGGCAATTGCTTCCGAGTGAAGTACCGTTTCGGCATAGGTGAAGGGAACCAGGACGGCTAGCCCTGGGCATGTTACAAGCGGGGGCTTGCCCTCGACATGACCAAAGCACCCGTTGGGGGCAACCGCACAGCAGTGCGGTGGGCGGGAACAGAACGAAAAGGAATCCGCATGGTTCGCGAGCTTCGCGAGGCACTCGACGACCATCAATTCGAAGTGCTGTACCAACCCCAGGTGCACCTGGAAACCTCGATTATCACCGGCTACGAAGCCCTCCTCCGCTGGCGCCATCCCCTTCGCGGAGTCATCGAACCGCAAGATTTCATGCGATCGGCCGAACTGTCCGGCTTGATCATTCCCATCGGATTGCAAACCCTCGACTTGATCTGTGCACACATCTCCCACTGGGATGACCAGTTGAATATTGCGGTGAATTTCTCGCCGCGCCAGCTGTCGACCAACGAAGCTGCGCGAGAAATACTCGACACCCTGGACCGATCCGGCACACCGCACAACAAAGTCATCGTAGAAGTCACCGAACTCGGCGTCGTCGGCCAGAATGCCGCCGCGACGCTGGCGACGCTGCATAAAGAGGGTATCCGGATAGCGCTCGACGATTTCGGAGCCGGCTTTGCCTCCTTTGCGGCGCTGTCGGAACTGCCACTCGATATTTTGAAGATCGATCAGAGCCTCACCTGGGCTCTCAGTGATTCGGAGCACTCGTCCGAGCGGGCATTCATCGTGATGGAATCCATCGCCGCGATCGCCGACAAACTCGGAATGGAGTCCATCGCCGAAGGCGTCGAGACTGCCGACCAAGCCGCAGCCGTCATTCGCGCGGGGTGCACTACAGGCCAGGGCTACTATTTCGGCAAACCACTCCCAGCCGACGCTCACACCACGGCAATTCAGGAACCACCGCTGGCAGTCGCATCGCCAGCGCAACATCGGCGCTGGCGTTAGACGGAATTAACCGCCACCATAAAAATCACGAATATCACCCACATGGCGATAATCGAGGCACCGATCGCAATACCGGCAATCGCGAGCCCGCGCCCCTGCTGGCCTGTTTGTTTAATCTGATTGAGCGCGACGATGCCCAGAATAATCGCGACAATTGCGCCGAGACCGTAAAAGCAGCCACCCACTATCCCCGTCACCAGCGAGGCGATCGCTAACCCGTTCGTTCCCACCGGCTGCACGTACCCGCCGAACTGATTGGGTGGTCCGTACTGCGGTGGCTGCTGGTATTGCGGTGGCTGCTGGAACTGCTGATATGGCACTGGTTGTTGATACTGCGGTTGTTGATACTGCACTGGTGGCTCTGGGGTCGGGGTGTACGACGGTGGTGGGTAGCCCGGGTACTGCTCGGTGGGCAATGGCGTCGCCGGAGCCTCCCAATACGACTGCGGTTGCCCGGCGGAATCTCCGTAGCCTTCTGGCGGGAGGCTGGGAAACTCGCCATATCCGGGTTTTGTCACGTATTCATCTGGAGATATCTCGCCGTTCTCCCCGGAACTCGTCATGAAACGCAGCCTAAACCACGGGTGACAACGACACACGAGTGCGCAAGTGACACCAACATCTGCTGCCCACGGCAGTTAAGGTCGTAATCACTGTCACACTCGAGCGCGCCTTTTTCACGACTGAGGGGAAACAATGACAACCGGCGGTTACGACCCCAACCAAAATCCGGATGACGGAAAAAAATCACCACAAGATCCGTACAGTCAGCCGCAATCACCGCCGCCTGGTAGTTACCCGCCGCCCGTCACACCTCCCGGTGGTGGATACCAGCCGACGGGAGGCTCTCCTGCCGGTCCGCCTCCGGGGAATTACCCGCCGCCCGGCAACTACCCGCCTCCGCAGGGGAATTACCCGCCCCCGCAGGGCAACTATCCCCCGCCGCAGGGAAATTACCCGCCGCCCGGCGGATATCCGCCGCCTCCCGGCAACGTCCCGCCGCAGGGTGGATACTTCCCCCCGCCGCCGGCAAACGACTACGGCGCCGGGTTCGGTGGACCCCAGCTTTCTGTCGGTGCAGCATTGACCTACGGCTGGGAGCGCTTCAAGAACAACGCGCTGGTCTGGGTCGGGATCACACTGATCGCGGCAGTCATCTCGATCGGCATCAATTTGCTGTTCGGTGGATTCAGCACCGACACGACGACCTCCGTATCGGCGCTATCCATCATCGGAGCATTTGTTTCTCTGGTGGTCGGCATCCTGATTCAGGCCGCGTTCGTCCGCGGAGCGCTTCACGAAGTTGACGGCAACAAGCCGGTCATCGGATCGTTTTTCCAGTTCTCGAATGTGGGCGCGGTTATCCTCGCGAGCATTCTGGTCAGCATTGCAACGGGAATCGGTTTTGTGCTGCTGATCATCCCAGGAATTATCGTTGCGTTCCTGACCTATTTCACTCTGCAATTCGTGATCGATCAGAACCAGGACCCGGTCACCGCAATTAAGTCGAGTGCCAGTGTCATCTCGAAGAATGTGGGACCGCTGCTCCTCCTCACACTCACGCTGATCGGAATCAACATCGTCGGCGCCCTGCTGTGCGGACTGGGCTTGCTCGTCACCGGACCGATCTCGTTGATCGCCGGAACCTATGCATATCGCGTTATCACGGGCCGGTTCGTCGCTCCGATCTGATCGCAATACCAAGACAGCAAAGCCCGGTGGTTCCTCGTCGAACCGCCGGGCTTTCTGCTGTGTTCTGGGCAACTGGACGGTCGCCAACTCGCTTCAAGATGCCCTGAGATGCTTGGATTGCGGACGTGACAGCTCAGGATCAGCAAGACTCATCGACTCAAGAGACCAAATTTGCGCACGTCAGCACGGGTTACTACCCGACGATTGTTGCGTTGTTCACCGCCACGCTGCTGATCTCGAATGTGGCGGCGACCAAAGGGGTCGCTTTCTTCGCGGATTCCGAGTTCTCGCTCGGGCCATTGCAGGTTCTGCCCGTCATCACCGACGGCGGGTTCTTCCTCTTCCCACTCGCGTACGTTCTCGGTGACGTCCTCAGTGAGGTCTACGGCTTCAAAGCCACAAGGCGCGCGATCTATCTCGGCTTCGGTGCACTGATTCTTGCTGCCGCATGTTTCTGGATCGCTGTGCAACTGCCGTCGGCGGAGTTCTACGAGAACCAGGCCGCCCTCGAAACCGTCGTCGGTGTCATTCCCCGACTCCTGGTCGCCGGCTTGGCCGCCTACCTTGTCGGACAGCTGCTGAACTCCCTGGTTCTGGTCATGATGAAGAAGCGCATGCAGGAAAAGCACCTGTGGGCGCGGCTGATCGGCTCGACCGTCGTCGGTGAATTCGCCGACACGCTCATCTTCTGTTCCATCGCGGCCGGCGTCATCGGTATCAGTACGTGGGAAGACTTCATCAACTACGTGCTGGTCGGCTTCTTGTGGAAGACCCTTGTCGAGGTTCTGGTCATGCCGATCACCTACCGCGTCATCGCCTACGTGAAGAAGCGCGAACCGACTTACACCTGAGTTTGCGGGGCCTTCGGGCCGTAGAACTTTCCGAGCATGTCGGCTTTGAAGTCGTGGAAGTACCCGCCTTCGATGCTGGCTCGGATGTCGTCGACCAACTTCACGGTGAATCGCTCGTTGTGGATGGTGCAGAGCGTCGACGCGAGCATTTCCTTCGCCTTGAAGAGGTGATGGATGTATGCGCGGGTGTAGTTGGCGCAGGTGTAGCAGTCGCACTCGTCGTCGATGGGTGTGAAGTCACGACGGAATCGGCTGGTGTTGATGTTGAACCGGCCGGAGCGGACGTAGATCGCGGCATTGCGCGCGACACGCGACGGATTGACGCAGTCGAAGGTGTCTGCGCCGTTCTCGATTGCGACGAAGAAGTCGTCAGGTTCGCTGATTCCGAGCATGTGACGCGGCTTGTGCTCGGGGAGTTCCTCGTTGCACCAACGCACAATCGTGCCGAGGTTCTGCTTCTCGAGTGCACCGCCGATGCCGTAACCGTCGAATCCGTAGCCGTTCTCGCCCTCGATCGATTCGAGGCCGCGGCAGGCTTGGCGACGCAGATCTTCGTACTGCGCACCTTGGATCACGCCGAAGAGAGCCTGGTAGGGCTTGTCGGCGCGTTCGGCGGTGAGCTTCTCGTGTTCGTTGATGCAGCGGATCGCCCACGCCTGTGTGCGCTCGACCGATCGCTCCTGGTAGCCGCGGGTGTTGAGCAGCGTGGTGAGTTCGTCGAACGCGAACATGATGTCGGCGCCGAGCTGATGCTGGATCTGCATCGACACCTCGGGGGTGAAGCGATGCTTGCTGCCGTCGAGGTGCGATTTGAACGTGACGCCCTCGTCGTCGACCGTCGCAAGGCGCTCTTTGCCCTTCGCGATCACGTCGTCGGACTGCAC
The DNA here is from genome assembly GCF_005938745.2 of Rhodococcus sp. KBS0724. NCBI lineage: Bacteria > Bacillati > Actinomycetota > Actinomycetes > Mycobacteriales > Nocardiaceae > Rhodococcus > Rhodococcus sp. KBS0724. The sequence continues at coordinate 387,631 of NZ_VCBX02000001.1, read as the reverse complement.
GCCGACGGCCTCCATCGCGAGTACCTTCTTGAATCCGACGCCCAGCGACATGACCTGGAAGCCGCCACTGTCCGTGAAGGTGGGTCCGTCCCAGTTCATGAACTTGCCCAGTCCACCGGCCTCGTCGACGATGTCGGGTCCCGGCTGCAGGTACAGGTGGTACGCGTTGGCGAGCACCGACTGCGCGCCGAGTTCCTTCATGGACTCGGGCAGCACAGCCTTGACCGTCGCCTTGGTTCCGACGGCCACGAACGACGGCGTTGCGATGTCGCCGTGCGGTGTGTGGATGGTGCCGGTACGTCCGAGTCGGTCCTCGAGCCTGGTCCCTATGGTGAAGATCGACTCGGGACGCTTGTCGACAGCGGGTTCGGGCTGGGTCGGAACTGCAGAAGTCACGGACTCAATCCTGTCACAGGAGAAAAAATCGCCGTGATCACAGCAAAGAATTATCCCGTGCGGTCACCAACCGAATCCACGAGGCTCGATCCGGCCCTGGTCTACTGACCGAACCCGAGCGGTATCGCCACGTGAGAGTCCCACACCATACTTCCCCCTACACATCCCCCGGCTCGACCGCTGTACCCCTCCAACCCGCTGACAGGAGCTCACTTGACGAGACAGACCGGCCAGACCTACAACTTCGTCACGGTCGACGTCACAGACTCGATTGCCACCGTGACTATCGACAAACCTCCAGCCAACGCGTTCAACCCCAGCCTGATCGCCGAGCTCCTGGAGATACTGCCGGTACTCGCGTCGGACCAGACCGTCCGCGCCATTGTCATGACAGGCACGGGACGGTTCTTCGTCGCCGGTGCGGACATCACCGTGATGCGTGAGCTGACGGAAGAAACTCAGCGCGCGATGCGCCCGTGGGTCGACGTACAGCGGATCCTCGAGACGGCTCCCAAACCTGTTGTCGCGAAGATCAACGGGCACGCACTCGGCGGCGGAGCAGAACTGACGTTGGCCTGCGACTTCCGCATCATGGCGCAGTCGGCGACCATCGGCTTCCCCGAGATCGGACTTGGGCTATTTCCGGGTGCCGGTGGCAGCCAACGACTTCCACGCCTCATCGGTGCTCACCGAGCCAAAGTGCTCATGATCGAAGGCAAGCGGCTCAGCGCCGAGCATGCACTCGATATCGGCCTGGTCGACACCGTCGTTGCGGACGCCGACCTCGATGCACATTGCGCTGACCTCGCACTCGAACTCGCGTCGAAACCCACTGCCACCATCGGAATGATCAAACGCATTGTCGACGAAGGCATGTCGTTGCCACTCGGTCAAGCGCTGGACCTCGAATTCGAAGCCGTGCTCGAACTGATCAAGACGGACGACGCCGCTGAGGGACTTCAGTCATTCCTCGACAAGCGGTCCCCCACCTTCACCGGACACTGACAGCTCCCCTTTTACCGAGAGGCCATCATGCTCAACAAATTTCAGAAGAAATGGGTGGGCGCAGTCGCTTCTCTCGCCGCCCTGACGATCGCCGTCAGCGGATGCACCCGCCCCGCTACCGACAACTCCGCCGAAAGTGGTGGCCTGGTACGGATCGCGGTAGGTGTAGACCCGTCGTACGCCCCGATTTTCCTCGCCGACCACGAGGGCATGTTCGAGGCCGCCGGCCTCGACGTCCAGGTCATCCAGACCGAAGGCGGGGCAGCAGGCGCCCAGAACGTCGTAGCCGGAACCTCGGAACTCTCCGGCAATGCCGACTCGACGGCACTGTCCGTCATGGCCGCCAATCCGAGCCTGCGGGCGCTGGGCGTATTTCAGGAATCCGACCGGTACTTCCAGGTTGTACTGAGGAACGGCGTCGAACCGAAGTCGATCAAGACCATGGGCGTCTTCCCCGGCATCGGTCTCTACTTCACGAACCAGTACCTGGCCAGTCTCGGCATCGACCCCACGACGGTCACACTCGTGAGCACAAGCCCGCCCGAACAGCCTGCTTTGCTGGCGCGCGGTGACATCGACGGCTTCCTGTCCTTCGACCCCTGGGTGACGCAGAGTGTCAATACCGGTGGGCGCGTTGTTGCCACGACCGGCGACTTCGGCGCCAAGTACGCCCAATGGATCATCGCTTCGGACAACTGGTTGTCCGCGAACGAAGAAACCGCAGGCAAGGTGTTCAAGGTGATCTCGGAAGCGTCGGCAATCGTGAACTCGGATCCGGATCGGGCTGCAACCGCAATTGCCGCGTCTATCCAGATGGACCCGGCCGAGGCCGCAGACCGGGTGACCCAAATCGATTTCGGTGGACGCGGATTCACCGAGGACGACGTGGAGCGCGCAAACGAACTTGTTGCATTCTTCCGCGAGCAGGGCAAGATCTCCGCGGACATCGATCCGTCCGCTGTCCTCCTCTCGGGATGGTTCGAGCAGAACGCCGCCTGAGCGAGAGTGAGAACGGGTCCGGTGGGCAGACCGAAATCATGTCGCCCACCGGCCCGCAGAACTACGTTCGACACCAGTCGGTTCGGCGATATCTTTCGATTGAAACGGAGTAGTTGTGGTGCATCCCCCGGTACGGGTCGTAGAGATTTCCAGTCCGTTTGCGCGATTCGCCGGGCGCATCCTGGTCGGGCTGGGTTTCGAGGTCATTCTGGTAGAACCACCCACCGGTGACCCCAGTCGCACCGAGTCCCAGGGTGATTCGTACTTGCATTGGCATGCGGGCAAGAAGTCCGTTGTCCTCGATATCGACGACAGCAACGATCGCCTCGCTTTCGAAGCACTGCTGCGCAGTGCCGACGTCCTGCTCGACGGCAGCCCGGCCGGCGCTCTACGCGACAACCGAGGATCTCTCGTTCACGTACGAGTGACACCCTTCGGCACTACCGGACCGCGAAGTGACTGGAAGGCAACAAATCTGACCGTCGCGGCACTCGGCGGGATGATGGCCCAGGTCGGCGATCCCGAGCACCCTCCACTGCTGCTCCCCGAACTCCAGGCTGAGCAGCTCGCCGGAATCAATGCCGCAATCGGCGTGCTTCTCGGACTGCGTTCGCGATCCAAGGGCCACAACCCGTTGCTGGAGATCAGCGCTCAGGAATGTGTTGCCGCCGCGCTGGAAGCGGGCACTCTTGCCTACATTCACGAGGACCGCGTCCCGCCGCGTCCGGGCCGGGTACATCCGCTCGTTCCGCACGGACTGTTTCAGGCCGCCGACGGTTATGTCGGTGGCGGCCTCGGCGGTAGCCCCCGCATGTGGGACGGCATGTTGGCCTGGCTGATCGACAACGATGCTCAGGACGATCTCGATCAACCGGAGTGGTCCGACGCGGTCTACCGAAAGACGCATCAGGAACACATTTTCGACGTTCTGTCCGCCTTCATCGCGAAGTGGCCGAAGGAAGAATTCGCGGTCAGCGCGCAGTCACGCAAGTTGCCGTGGGCAGCGGTCGACCGGCCCGAAGAACTGCTGCGTAACCCGCAACTCAACGACCGGGACTTCTTCACCGACGTGACCGGAGATCACGGTACCTACCGCGATCTCGGGTTCGGCTTCGCTTTCCCCGAAGGCCGGCGCATCGGAACGCTCGAGGCTGCCCGGTTGGGCCAGCATCAGGAACTCTTGAAGGCCACCTCGCCTGTGGCAGTGAACGAAACCCACGAGTTCAGCGGTGGCAGCACGCCCAGCCTCGAAGGTGTCCGCGTCCTGGATCTCACGTGGGTGTTGGCGGGCCCGTACGGCACCAGAATCCTTGCCGACCACGGCGCCGAGGTCATCAAGGTCGAATCGATCGGACGCCCGGACCCGACTCGCTTTGCACCGTTCATGCATCTCTCGCGTGGACCGCACGACAATCCGAACACCAGCGGGTACTTCAACGACGTCAACCGCAACAAGCGCAGCATCACACTCGATACCCGATCCGCAGAGGGCCTTTCGGTACTGCGCGACCTGATCAGGAACTCCGACGTCGTGGTCGAGAATTTCAGCTCGTCGGTCATGGACAAGATGGGGCTCGGCTACGAACAACTGCGGGAGCTCAACCCGGACATCATCTACGTGTCGATGTCCGGGATGGGTCACACCGGTCCTCGTAAGGACTGGGTGTCGTATGCCGACATCGTTTCGGCAAGTACCGGTTTGACCGCACTGACCGGCTGGAACGCCGATGACGTTGTCGGAGTCATCTACGGCCATGGCGACATCGTCGCCGGACTGCAAGCCGGCGTCGCGATGCTGGCAGCCCTCGACTACCGCGACCGGACCGGCCGGGGACAGCACGTAGACCTGTCACAACTCGAAGCCATGGCAGCGCACATGGGTACCAGCGTTCTCCGAGCCGCCCGGTCACAGTCCCCCGATCCGATCGGCAACAGCCATCACGAACTGGCACCACACGGCGTGTACCCGTGCCTCGGCAGCGACCGGTGGTGCTCGATTGCCGTTCGCGATACCACGGAATGGAATGCATTGTGCCGCATCATCGGAGCAGAGAAATGGATCGGCAATCCTGACTTCGCGAGTGCAGAAAGCCGCCAAGCCGATCACGAACGTATCGACGACGCCATCGCCGACTGGACCAGGACTCTGTCACCCGAAACCGTCATGGAACGCTTGCAATCGGCGGGTATCGCGGCCGGCACCGTCCAGGACGGACGCGACCTGGTCGAGAGCGATCCACATCTTCGGGCACGCAGTTTCTATTCGGCACAGGAACATCCCCTCGCCGGAACATTCCTCCACGAAGGCATCCCCGTTCGCCGGAACTCCGAACCCGGCTCGATCCGACGCGCTGCGCCGGTGCTGGGCGCGGACACCGACGACGTCCTCGAGTCGGTGCTCGGATACAGCGACGAACTGATCGCCGGACTTCGCGACCAGTCGATCCTGTCCTGACCGCACTCATATTCAGTACATCCATTCACAGATCGCTACTAGGAGACACAATGCGCGCGGCCCGACTCCATCAGTTCGGCACTTCACCGGTCATCGACGACATCGACATTCCCACACGTGAATCCGGTCAGACGCTCGTGCGCATCGACGCTGCCGCGCTCGGCCATCTCGACATCACCGTCGCAAGCGGAAACTTCGGAGTCAAGCCGAACCTGCCACATATCGGTGGAACAGACGGAGCGGCGACGGTAATCGAATCCGACACCTATGAGCCTGGCACCCGCCTTCTGGTCCGAGGCGGCGGAGTCGGCCTGTTCAAGAACGGTTGCTGGGCTGAGTATCTGGTAGCGGCAGACAAGGCGTTCACACCCTTTGATCCCGCACTGTCGCCGGCCGTCGCCGCAACCTTCTTCCTGCCCAGCACAACCGGCTATGTTGCCGTCAACGACATTGCAGCCGTCGCTCCCGGCGAACGAGTTGTTGTCGCCGGAGCATCCGGCGCTGTCGGATCGATGGCAGCACAGTTCGCTCTGCTTGCCGGAGCGTCCGAGGTAATCGGTGTTGTACCGCGCGAAGATCAGGCTGCCTTGCTTCCGGAGGGTGTGCATCCCGTCGTCGGGCAAGGCGACGAACTTGCCGGAGTGCTGGGATCCGAGCCTTCCGTCGACGCCGTGATCGACACGCTTGGCGGCGACGGCTTGCCGCACCTTCTGGCGAGTGTTGTCCCCGGTGGCCGGGCTGCCCTGATCGGATATACCTTGGGTAAGAGCCTCACCCTGGACTTGCCGAACTGGTTGCTCAGCGATGTCCGGATCCTGCCCGTCAACATGATTCGCAAGACTGCCCGGCAAGCCGAACTGGCACCTGAAATGATCCGGCTGCTCATCGAAGGCAAGATTTCCGTTGCAGTGCAGGAGTTTCCGCTGGATGACATCGCAACGGCACTGCAGTTGATGGGTGAGGGCAAGGTTGCCGGCCGGGCCGTCGTCGTACCCTGAGGGATACAATTACCCATGCCCCACGACGCACATGCCATTCCGCGCTCGCTTCCGGATTTGATCCGGAAGCGAACTCTGGAGCGTCCGGATCATCCGGCCCTCGTCGTCGACGGGATCACGGTCACCTACCGCGAATTGCGGGATCGTGCAGCGTCGATGGGGGCGGATCTCCGTAACCACGGTGTCGGCCGTGGGGAGCGCGTGGCGGCACTGTCCGGCAACAGGATCGAACTGGCAGACCTTGTTCTCGGATGCGCGTGGATCGGTGCGGTTGTCGTCCCACTCAATACTGCCCTCCGAGCCGACAGTGTTGCCAGCGCACTCGAACAGGCTGGTGTACAACGGATCCTGGTTTCACCCGAATACTCTGGCGCTGTAGCCGGATTCGACGGCACCGTGTGGGTCATGGGTGAACAATACGTCCCCACTGCCGGTTCGCATCCGGGCTGTGAGCCCGAGACCCTCGATCCGCTCGACCTGGCCGCGATACTCTTCACCTCCGGCACCACCGGTCTGCCCCGAGGCGTCCGATGCCCGCACGCGCAGTTCCTGCAGTGGGGCAAAGGCGTCGGCGCCTCACTCGGGCTCACCGGGGACGATGTGCTGTACAACTGCCTGCCGCTGTTTCACACCAATGCTCTCAATGCCTTCGTTCAGTCCCTCTGGGCCGGGTCTACTTTTGTCCTGGGACAACGATTTTCGGTCCGCAATCATTGGCGCGAAGTTCGCGAGATCGGCGCAACTGTCGACTACCTGCTGGGCGCGATGGTGGCTATGTTGATGAACGCGGACCCCTCGCCGCAAGACCGAGACCACAGCGCCCACGTGGCACTTGCCCCCGCAACGCCGGCTCATCTGATCGAACCGTTTGCCCAGAGATTCGGTGTTGAACTCGTGGACGGATTCGGAAGTACCGAAACCAATCTCGTGATCGGCACGCTTCCGGGAGATCGGCGGGCCGGGTACATGGGCCGGGTGATGAGCGGCTACGACGCCGCAGTCGTCAACGACGGTACTGCTGCCGCAGACGGGGAGCCCGGCGAACTGGTGGTCCGCAGCACGATCCCCGGCGCCTGTTCACTGGGCTATCTGGGCGAGGAGATTCCGGCGCCGGAGAGTTGGATACACACCGGCGACAGAGCGATTCGGGAAGCAGACGGCTGGTTCCGATTTGTCGATCGCATCAAAGACGTGATTCGGCGCCGCGGTGAAAACATATCCGGCGCCGAAGTGGAAACCGTTCTGGCGCTGCATCCGTCCGTCGGCCAGGTTGCCGTCTTCCCGGTACCGTCGGATCTCGCCGAGGATGACGTCATGGCAGCTGTAATACTGCGCCCCGGAGTATCTTTCGACCCCATTTCGATTCTGGAGTTCTCCCAGCAACAGCTGCCGTACTTTGCACTTCCCCGGTACATCGACGTCGTGGACACGTTGCCACTCACCGAAACCGGGAAGGTACAGAAAGCAGTGCTACGTGAGAGGGGCGTCGGCCCACGCACCTGGGACTGCGAGAAGAGCGTGTTCCGCGCCCGGCGATAGACCGCGCCTCGCTACTTGCCGCAACCGTTGAACGAACACATCACCGGACTGCAGATCGTGCGCAGAGCCAGCGGGTCGCTCGGTGAATGTGTGCACTTCATGGCATGAAGTTTTCGGGTGATTCCGGCGCCGGCAGTACGCAGGGCCCCGGTGATGCGGCTGACGTTGAGGCGAGCCGTCGGCGCTGTCACAGACAACGCGCCGGCCAGAGTGCGCGGGCCGCTGAACACCGGCACTGCGACGCTCATGTACCCGAGCCGTGTCTCCTCGACCTCCACGGCGAGTTGTTCCTTACGCATCCGCTCGGTTTGCTGGCGCAGCACGCTGACGGACATCGTCGTTCGACTGGTCAAGGCGGTGAAACCCTGCTCGACTACCTCGTCGAAGACCGATTGCGGGGAGAAGGCAAGGATGATCTTGCCCGTGGCGGTGCAGTACAGCGGGAGCCGACCGGCCACCCGCGACTGCTGATTGAGCCCGCGGTGTCCGATGATCTTCTCGATGTAGAGGACGTCGATGCCGTCACGAACCGCAAAGTGAACCGTCTCCTGCGTCGCCAGCAGCAGGTCCTCCATGTACGGCAGCGCCGCGTCGCGCAGAATCCGCTGACGCGGCACCAATTGGCCCAGCTCGAACAATCGCAGGCCGAGCCGGTACTTGGTTCCTGCGCGCTCGAGCAATCCCCACTCGACCAGCTCGCCGGCCAACCGGTGAACCGTCGCTTTCGCGACCCCACTGCGCCGAGTGAGCTCCGTCAGAGACAGGTCACTGTGGTCGGTGTCGAAAGCGTCCAAGATCATTCGAGCCTTGCCCAGAACCGAGGACAGCTCCCCGGCGGGCTGCGCCGGTGCAGCCGTGATCGGCGCAGCAGTTCTGGGCGCGATGGGCAGAACTGATCCGAACCCGACGGATTGTTGTGGAGCGGCCATGAGTGTCCTCCTGAACGATCTGTGACAGCCTGCCAGTCCGAGCGCCACAGCGACCGAATCAGTCGGGGTGCTCGATGGGTGCAGGTGCTTTCGGAACCGACACTATGGTGATCATACGATGAGACGCACGCCACACGGTCCGCTCAGTGAACCCGTCCCGCAGAATTTACACGGGGCGTCTACCTGCGTAATTCTCCAGAAACATGCGGACGGCGGATGCAATCTGCGGAGCGTGCTCCTCGACGAGCGCGACGGTCCCCGATTCGACGATCTCCGTTTCCACCACTGGCGCACCCGTCAGGTGTGCACGCAACGGCGCAACGTTAGGCATCGAGAAGGGATCCTTCTGCGCGCCGATCAGCAAAACCGGCGCAGTCACCGAACCGATTCTCGCCTCCATGACATAGCGGGCGCAGGCTTTGTGCCCCTCCGCCGGATCTACCCGGTAGGCAAGCGCGTCTCGGATGAACCTGTCGAGCAGCGCGGTGCCTGGTTCGGGGTAGTAGGGGCGACGCATCTCCCACAGCCTGGTGAGATGGCTACCGTCTGCGGCCCGGTCGACGCAGTCGATCCCACCGGGTCCCGAATGCCCCTCGCGGTAGTTGCGGTCAGTCCACGGGCACGACGAGAGCACGGCAGCGTGCACCCTCTCGGGGCGTGATGCCGCCATCTCGAGCGCCACTGCCGCACCGGTGTGGTGACCGATGACCGTGACTCGATCGACACCCAGGGTGTCGAGCAATTCCCACGCGCCTCGCGCATAGGTCTCGATGGTCTGCGGGCCGGGCACCGGAGCACTGTTGCCGTACCCCGGCATGTCCATCGCGACAACGCGGAAGTCGTCGGCAAGGAGTGGAATGAGCTCGCGGAACTCGTCCCACGACCGGGGCGCCTGATGAAGCAGGAGAATCGCCTCACCCGAACCTTGCTGCGCGTAATGCAATTGCCCGAAGGACGAATCCACGTATCCGAGTCGCAGGCCGTCAGCCATCAGAACGCCGCAACCATCGGGGTATCGACGCCGACGATGTCGATCTTTGCCGAACCACCCGGATTTCCGACGGGTTCGCTACGGGTAGGCAAGATCTCGAGGAAGAAGCGCTTGTTGTCTTCCTTGAAATCCGCGTCTGCTTTCCGGTCGACGGTGATCGCCTCCACTGGGCAGGCCAATTCGCAAGCGCCGCAGTCGATGCATTCGTTCGGGTTGATGTAGAGCTTGCGATCACCCTCGTAGATGCAATCCACGGGGCATTCTTCCATGCACGATCGGTCCGTGTAGTCGATGCATGCTTCACCGATGACAAATGCCATGGCCTAACCCTCCTGTTCGGTGGAGTGTCCAGGGAAGATCTCCGCTTCCGGATCCAGCACTGCCGCAGCGTTGTTCACCGCAGTAGCGGCTTCACCGAAACCGACGGCAATCAAGCGGACCTTGCCGGGATAATCCGTGATGTCCCCGGCGGCATACACACGCGGAACATTCGTCTCCATCCGTGTATTCACCGCGATGTGGCGATTGTCGATCTCGATTCCCCACTCCATCATCGGACCGAGGTCGGCCGTGAATCCCAATGCTGCGATGACGGATTGAGCGGGTAGCGTGGACGTGCTCTTGTCTTGTTTGTGGGTGATGTCGACCTCGCCGATCCACCCGTTTCCACGTACCGCCGAGACATCGGCGTTGACGAGAACCTGGACACTGCTTTCCTGCACCTTGGCAACTGTGGATTTGTGCGCGCGGAAACGATCTCGCCGGTGAACCAGGGTGACGGACTTGGCAATCGGTTCCAGGTGAACGGCCCAGTCGAACGCGCTGTCGCCGCCACCGACGATGACAACGTCTTTCCCGGTGTGCGCCGACAGATCCGGGACGAAGTAACTCAGCCCCCGATCCATGAACTCCGAACCCTTCGCCAACGGACGTGGGGTGAAGGTTCCGATGCCGCCGGTGATGACAACCGCGCCGGCCACCACTACCTGGCCCGTGCTGGTGGTGATGCGCACCCGGCCGTCGTCGTCATGCGACAGCTCACGAGCCTGCATGCCCAGAAGGTACACCGGATCGAACGGGGCAGCCTGCGCTATCAAACCCTCGATGAGGTTGCGTCCCTTGACCGAAGGGAATCCTGCGATGTCGAGGATCGCCTTCTCCGGGTACATCGCACTGACCTGTCCCCCCGGTTCCGCAAGGGCATCGATCACGGCAACCGAGAGGCCGCGGAAGCCTGCGTAGTACGCGCCGTATAGCCCGGCGGGGCCGGCACCAATGATCAGAATATCGACGCCGATCTCGTTGTCGGTCGCCGTGGAAGACGTTGTGTTCACACTCGATACGGTATTGCGCCGACGGACTCCCGCAAATGAAACCGGTCCGCTCAACAGACCTCGGTAACAGTTGCGGGACACCACGAAAAGGGCCCGCCGACCTCTCGGTCGACGGGCCCAATGCTCGCAAGAATTCGGTGCGCGAAGAATTCAGTGCGCGAATACCTCGGGTTCGTCTGCTGCGATCTTCTGGATGATGGTCGAGTACGCAAACCACCCCACCTTCTCGGTGCCGACTGCCTCGTAGGTCTGCGCCGCGATCTTCTCGTGCAGGACAACCGGATCACCGGCGGCTCGCGCTGTCAGCTCCGCCTGCATCGACCGCTCCATCGACACATACCACCACACTGCGCTCTCCACGGAAGTTCCGACGGTCAGATGGCCGTGGTTGGTGAGGATCACGGCCTTGTTCGATCCGAGGGCATCCGCGATGCGAATCCCCTCCTCTTCGTCCAGCGCCACCCCGTGATACTCCTCGTAGATCGAGTGATCCTCGTGAAAGGCGCACGCGTCCTGAGTGATCGGCGTGAGACGGGTGTGCAGCGAGGAGAACGCCTTACCGTTCAAACCGTGAGCGTGAACAGCTCCGATGACGTCGGGACGAGCCTCGTGAACCTTGCTGTGGATGACAAACGCTGCCCGGTTGAGCGGTCCGTCTCCGGAAATGACCGTGCCGTCCGACGCCACATGCAGCAATTCCTCCGGCTGAACCTGGGAGAAGTGCCGCCCGAACGGCGCAGTCCAGAAAGTCTCCGGATCTTCCGGGTCTCGGGCGGTGATATGTCCCGAGATTCCCTCGTCCAAACCGAATTTCGACAGGATCCGATACCCGCCGATGACGGCGGTCTTGCGTCGACGCCGCTCACTCTCGATATCGGCGAACTCGGGCGGTCCCGGAATTCCGGCCTGCTCGGCAATGCTCAGCGGGTGATTCATGCTGCGCTCCTGACTATTTGACGCCGTAACGGGCGAGGTACCGTGAGGACAGAATGCGGAGGATCCGGTCGAAGATGAAGCCCATGATGCCCAGGACGATGATGCCGACGAACGTCCAGTCGATCCGGCCGTAGTTTCGAGCCTGCCAGATCATCGAACCGATACCCTGGTCGGCGGCGACGATCTCCGCCGACACGATGGTGAGGAAGCTGTTGCCCATTGCCAGGCGAGCGCCGGTGACGATGCCGGGGATCGACGAGGGCAGGACCACCGTCTTCATGATCTGAAGTTTGTTGGCACCAAGATTTGCCGCTGCCTGCAGTTTGTTCTCGCTGATCGCAACAGTCGCGGCAATCGTGCTGACCGTAACGATGAATACCGAGGTGTAGAAGATCAGAACAACCTTCGACGTCTCACCGATGCCGAACCACACGACGGCGAGAGTGACAAACGCAATAGGCGGAATGAACCGGAAGAACTCGATGTACGGATCGAGGAGCTGTCGCACGATGGCAATGCGGCCCATCAGAATTCCGACAGGAGCACCGATCACGACACCCAGGAACCAGCCGATGAGAATTCGCTGACCCGATGCGGTGATCGACGACCACAGAACGCCGCTCTCCCACAGTTCCTGTGCCGCCGACCATACTTCGGCCGGTGATGCAATGGTGGTCGGCCCGTACCACCACGCCAGGAACGACCAGATGCCCAATCCGATTGCCGCTGAGGCTGCATACATCAGCGTCGCTTTGACAATCTTGGATCGCCGCGCAGACGAACGCTTTTTTGTCTGCGCCACCTTCGCTGTTCTCACGCCGGCTGAACCACCGGTCACTACAGCCGTCACAGCTCGTCCTCCTCAATGCCTTGGTTCCGCAGCGACGCAACCACTTCTGCCCGAATGTCGTCTCGCAGCTTCTCGTAGAGCTCGATCACCTCGGGATCGTTGCGGTCTCGCGGACGAGCCGCATTGACCTCGTAGACGCTCTTGATCCGGGCCCGCGGGCCGGCCGACATCACGATCACACGGTCAGCCAACGTCAGCGCCTCGTCGATATCGTGAGTCACGAATACCACGGTGCAGCGGGTGTGCCGCCAGATACGGTCGAGTTCGGTCTGCAGAACTTGACGAGTCTGAGCGTCCAACGCACCGAACGGCTCGTCCATGAGAACCAACGACGGCTGGTTGGCAAGAACTCGTGCGATCTGAACACGTTGCCGCATACCGCCGGACAGCTGCGAGGGGAACTTCGCACCCGCGTGGGGCAAGCCGACCATCGCGAGGTACTCGGCCGCAATACCGGCCTGCTCGCTGCGGTTCGCTCCACGCATCCTGGGGCCGTAGGCCACGTTCTGGCTCACGGTCATCCATTCGAACAACGCTTCGGAGCTCTGAAACACCATGCCTGCGTGCCGGTTACTACCGTCGACGACATCTCCGTCGCACACGATCTCGCCGGCGCTGGGTTCCACGAAGCCGGCCATGGACGACAGCAGCGTCGACTTGCCGCAGCCGCTCGGACCGAGCAGACAGACGAATTCACCTGGCTGCACGTGCATGTCGATTCCGGCGACGATCTCCGCCGCGCCGAAGCTGATTCCGAGGTCGACCACGTCGATGGCAACACCGGTGTTCTTTTTGCCTGGACCACCTGCGCCCGCGCTATTTGCCGAGCTAGACGTTGAATTACTTGTTGCGATACTCACTGTGCACCATCCTTGTACCAATCCAGAAGCATTGCCGATTCGAGATCCGGCTGTTCGCTGAGTACACCGATCGACTTGTAGAAATCTACGATCGACTGTGCCGACTCGACATCCGCAGCTTCGAGATTCACCACGGCGAAGTCGATCTCGTCCACCGCGGCAATAGTTTGATCCTCGCTGACGTTCACAGCCGCCTTGGTCGCGGACGCTGCCACGCCCGGATCCGACTCGACCTTGCGCGTTGCCTCGTCGAGCACCTTCGCGACGGTTCGCGCTGTCTCTTCGTTGGCCGACAACCACGGAGCCGTCGTGATCGCCCAATGATGATAGAACCAGCCGTAGTCTCCGGTTACTGCCACTACGTGGCCGGTCCCCTGATCCAGGGCGGTGGCCGGCCACGGCTCCCACAGGACAAACCCGTCGATGTCGCCGCGGCTGAGCAGTGCGGGCATGTCCGTCGGGGTCGCCGAGATCATCTCGACCGAACCGGGGGCAATGGAGTTGGCAGCGAGGTACTTGTCCGTCGAAATCTGGCTGAGACCCGGGACGATGCCCATCTTCTTGATCGCAGCCGGTGAGTCGACACCGTTACGCAGCACGACCTTGATGTAGTCACCGGACGCCTCGTACGAGTACATCGCACGCAACGACGGATTCTGACGCAACTGGGCGATCGTTGTCGTATCGGAGCTACCGGCGATCTGGACCTGCCCGGTCGAGAGTGCGTCGACGGCCTCGCCACCACGACCGAACTGGACGAGTTCGACGTCCAGACCGGCGGCGTCGAACATGCCTTCCTGATCCGCCACGAAGAACGGAGCGTAGGAAGCATCGATTCCGACTGCGATTCGCAGTGGTCCACTTCCGGCGGAATCAGCTGTGCTTTGCGTCGCCGGGCGGCTGCATGCGCCGGTTGCAACGGTCAGCAGCAGCGCAGCCGAAACAAGAGCAGTCCTTCCAAACTTTGACAGCGAGGCCATCTACTCACACCTTTGTTTGTGATCTGTGCCGCAGTTGCGGGTCGTGGAGAGCAAACCTAGCCGTGCGTACCTACACCCGAGAACCAACCGGGTCCACCGTGCGGACCGGGGACAGGAACTTACCTCGGCGAAACACTGCACCTGGAGGAACGTGCGGACCGAAATACTGCGGTAACACGGCCCTCGATCACAATGTCCACCGAATCACAATGTCCACCGAATTGTCTGCGAGCGCAGCGCACTGGCGACATTCTGCGCCGTCATCGAGTAGATCGACGCACGCGCTCCGGCGCTGCCGCCGGCGACGTGCGGGCTCAGGAGGGTCGAATCGAATCCACGGAGCGGGCTCGAAATCGGTAGTGGTTCAACGTCGAACACATCGAGGGCAGCGCCGCCGACATGCCTGGAACGCAAGGCACGCGCCAATGCCGCGTCGTCGACGACAGCGCCGCGCGCCACATTGACCACGATCGCTCCGGTGGGCAACTGCGCAACTCGATGGGAATTGATCAGTCCCCGAGTTGATTCCGTAAGCGGGACGGCCAGCACCAGGACATCCGCGAGAGGCAGTAACTCGTCGAGTGACACGAACGTCGCAGCCACAGTGTCACGCGGTCTCGAACGCGCGGTGACGTAGACGTCGCAACCGAAGGCGGCAAACAATTCTGCACACCGGCGGCCGATCGAACCGACACCTACGACGCCGACCCGGCGCTGCGCCAGATCGCGGCAATCGCGCGTCAGGATGGATTCCTGTGGCCACCGACCATCGGTAACCTCGTTGTGCGCCCAGAACATGGAGCGGCACAACGCACCTGCCGCCAGCACTGCCCACTCCGCAACCGAATTCGCGTTTGCACCGGGGGTATTCGCCACCGGAACTCCGGCGGCGCGCCAGGCTTCCGCATCGATGAAATTGGTTCCGGCACCGGGCTGTTGGATAAGGAGCACATTCCGGCCGAGCTCTGCTTCCTTCTTGCCCAGTGGCAGATCACCACTCCAGTCCCCCACCACGACGTCGCACGTCGGCAACTCCGCACGGAGCGCCCCCGTGGTGCGCTCAGATAATCGAACTACCTCCGCCTCACCTCCGACGGCGTCACGGATTGCGGTACCGAGTCCGTTGTCGGCGTCGGCCGTCAGCAGAAGTACTTTCTTCACGAGAACTCCTTCGCGGTAAAACGATGACTCTACCTTCGGAAACGCGGAAGCCGGCCTCCCGATCGAGAGGCCGGCTCCATTACGCAGCAGTATATTTGGCAGGAACTTCTCAGATAGCTGCCTTCGCACTGGCTGATGCCTTTGCCAAGAACTCGAGGCTCAGCGGGTTGTACTTCGCTGCCTGCTCGTGCTGCGGCCAGTGACCGCACTCCGAGTAGAGTTCGAGCTGAGCGCCCGGAATATCCTCGGCCATCTTCTTCGCTTCCGGAACATCACCGAACGGATTTTCCTGGCCCCAGACCACAAGAGTCGGCGCCTTGATGAGTGCCATTCGATCCGGACGCAGCAGATTCCGCTGGCGAACCTCCATCTCCTGCAAGGAAAGAAGGTTGTGGATGTTGGCGACAAAATCAGGCTGATGGTAGATCCGGTGACGAGCCTGAACCAACTCCTCGGTTGCATCGGCGGGATCATGCATGAGCAACTGCATACGTGCGCGGGTCAATTCGATGTCGTCGCTCTGGACGGCCTTCGCGGTCGACGTCTTGATGCGCTCCATGACTACCGGGTTCGCGACTGTTCCACCTGCTGCCAGCAACTGCAGCGACAGAACACGTTCGGGCTGCTCGCTGGCCAGGTAGGCAGCGACCCAACCACCGAGGCTTTCGCCCACCAAGTGCACACGGTCCAGTCCGACCGCGTCGAGGTAGTTCACCAAATGCTCGACGTAGCGCGGAATCTCGTACGGGTAGTCAGGCTTGCCGGTGTAACCATGGCCGAGCATGTCGATCGCGTGAACCCGGTAAGACTCGGCGTGCGGTGCAATATTGCGTGCAAATGCCTCGAGGTGTCCGCTGGTGCCGTGCAGGAAGATCACGGCCTCGTCACCGGATCCTGCCTGCAGAGAGCGCGTGGGCACACCGCCGGCGTCGACGGTCGTCAACTCGAAATCGAGCCCGGCAAGTTCGTTCCAGATTGTCATCAGAGAAACTTCCTTTACTGAAGGTGCAGATTATGTTGTTGCGCTGGCTGTTCCAGCTGGATCGAGAATCGTGACACCCATACCGGTGAGCCACTCGGGAATCGCTTCGTAGGCAAGGCGTTCACCCGGAACGTAGTCGAGCATCGCGGCCATCATGAGCCAGGTCCGCAACTCCTGCGCACCGTTGCCCGCCTCGTCTTCGATCTGCTGCGTCGTGAACTCGGCAAGCTCACTTGCCTTGCCGCTGGCAAACAGATCAAGAATTCGGTCATCGAACTCCGGAGTGATCGCGGCATCGGCCGCGCGGATGATCTGGCGTCGCCGGACGTCGTAGTCGGACCAGTTCTCCCGGCCGTCCAGCCAGGCTTGAACCATGAAATCCTCGTCCTCACCGTGCGGATCACGCCAGTCCGGCCAGGGCAGACGATGAGACAATCCGCCGGACGCGATCACCACGACGCGGGTATCCGCCGGATACGACGCAACGGCATCCCGCAGGGCCTTCGCCACTTCCTCACATCGCTTGAATGTGGGGAGAGGCGGCGCGAATACGTTGACCACCAACGGAACTATCGGAACGTCGATTCCGTCGAGAAGGTACTGAATCGCGTGAGACTGACCATGATCGATCTGCAATCGCGCCGAGTAGGCAAGATCGAACCGGCCACCTTCGATCAGCTCGTTTGCAAGGTGCCTGGCGAACTCCACGTCGACCCGTTGCGGCCCCTTGGGTGTTCCTGACTCGCCACTGGAAATGCACTCTCCGACTCCGAGAGTGAACGCCGGAATCAGATCCAGCCAGAAACCGCGAAAATGGTTGGAGCCGAGAATCAAGACAACATCGGGTTTCGACGCCGCGATCTTCTCCCGGCTCAGATACAGCGCGTCCCGGAAGCGTTCGGCCTCCGCCTTGTGCGTCGTCTCTTCCCAATGGGTGTTCATCAAGGTGCTGTGGGAGGCACCGATACCCAGAACTATCTTCGCCATCAGTCGATTCCTACTTCCTCGAGCGAGCGGGTGACGGTGTCGAGGGCCACTCGGATCAGATACTTCGTAAATCTCTCCGCCGCAGCGAGATCCACAGTGTTCATCCCCATCGCGAAGTCCACCTCGAACGGTGCGTCGACCACCTTGGGCATACCCACCCGAATCGTCGGGATGCCGCGGCTGCGCAGGATGTTTGCGTCGGTGGCTCCACTGGCGTCGAAGAAGTCCTGATGCGGCTCTCCTTCGGCAGCCTCCCACGCGTCGACTGCGGCACGGCGCAACCACATTCGAGGGTCGGAACCCTCACCGGGGATGGCAAGAACCTGTTCGACGTCGATCTGCAGATCCAGCGATTGTGCGATCTCCGCCACGACAGCTTTGAGTTCACGCTTGGCTGCGGTAGGCGTCGTCCGCGGGCTGAGCCGCAGATCAACGGTAAGGCGCACCTGCTCGGGGGTGAACGACGCTGTTCGCTCCCACCCGCCGCGGATGTTGGCAACGATCCCCTGAGGCGCAACCAAACCGTCCTGATGCGCCGCCGAGTACTTCGGGAACCATTCCTCCAACTTGGCGACCACCTCGCCGGCGGCGGTAATCGCGTTGCGGTACGGCAACCGGTGGCGCGAGCCGACGTAGGTGTGCAGACCGTGCACCGTGATCTCGAACCAGGCCAGTCCCACTTCTTCCCAGGAAACCGTCCAGCCGGGCTTGGCGATCAGCGCGCAGTCCGCCCACACTCCCTGTTCCAGGAGGAACGAGCAGCCGACGCCCTGGCCGGTGTTGCGTCGGGGGTTTCCGACACCGGGGCGGGCATTGGTCGGCATACCGCCGGCGCCGAATCCGAGCACCAGGTCGCCGCGGAGCGGAATACCCGCTGCGGCAATTGCTTCGGCCGCCGCGACGATGCAGACGGCGTGGCCTTTGGGGTTCGACGCACCCAATCCGATCACGTAGTTCTCGTCGAACTGAGCGTGCGGCGTCAGATCCGCTCGCAACTCGTTTCCCACCCACGGCAGGTCTTCCGCCGGATCGCCCGTCGTGACGGTGTCGATCGGCGCATACAGCAACAGGTCCGGTCCGGACCCGTCACCGCGGAGCCTTCCCCACGAGTTCGCTTGCCGATCATCGAGATCCATTGTGTGGGCCTCGATGCCCGACGCTGCCAGGACCGCCGTGATGTGGCGGGCCAGCGGTGCTTCGTCACCCGTCGGGCTGGGAATGTTCACCACCGAAGTGGCGAGATCCCGCAATCGCGCACGATCGACATGGGCGTAGGCTCGCTCGACCCATTCCCGGCGCTCGCCGCCTAGGCCTGCGAGAGCGTCGGCCCTCGCAGTGGTCATGGATTGACCTGATGTACCTGAGTATTGCTGCGCTCGCCGGCCATCTGCCACAGCTTGGGAACTGCCACTGCAACAGCGGCACCGATAGCGACAGCCGTCAGAATCTTGAACATGTATCTCTCCTATTCGCTGGTGCCGGTGGGAATCTGAGCGTCGGCGACCGGGGCCGAGCGGGGCGTTGGCGTCCGGCGCTCTCGGGTGGGCCTGACCGGCGCCTTGGGGGTGTGCTTGGCCGCGTCGGCGATCTTCTCGGCGTACTCTTCCTCTGCCAGATTTCGCCACGTCGTCAGCGACACGTCCGGTCGGTACAGCTTCTCCGGCGGCGCGTCGGTGACCTCGACCATCCACGCATCCTGACCCGAAAACTGACCGTGGAACAGCCAGCGGATCGCGCCGAGGTACTTGGCGTAGAAGCCCAATTTTGCTGCGCCGGAAACAAAGTTGACCATGAGGCCGACGTACTTGTGGTTGTCTTCGTCCACCGGGACGTAGAACTCGTAGTGAATGAACTTGGGGTACGCGATGCGCAGGACACCCGGCATGGACAGTGAAGCAAAACCGGGGAAGTTCTGAGCTGCGATCACAGGATTGACATCCAGGCCGGCGCCGACGTTTCCGATCTGCGAAATCTGGGTCTCGTCCGGCTTCTTCTTCCACCACCGCTTGTTCGTCCAGGTTCCCACGCCCGGGAATTCCGCCTCCCAGTACACCTCTTCCTGCACGCGGTAAATCCAGCGTCCCTCCGGAACGATGCTCGTGATGTTCCACGTCGGCATCGGCTTGAACAGACGCCACAATGCGGTGCGGTGCAGGTACTTCGCATGTCCCTCGTCGAAACCGTTCTCACATGCGAAGCGCCAGTTGCCTTCTCGGGGCTGAATCCGACCACCGACGATACCCTTGTTCTCCACCAGCTCACGCGGCAACTGGTCGTCGATGGACGGCGCCGGCTCGTTGGCGATCGGGATGTACACCCACACCAGACCGAGTCGCTCCTCGATCGCATAGGTCTGGACGTTCAGCTTGCCGCAGATCTTGGAATCCGGACCGTCGGTGATGACCGCAGCCAGCTTGCCGTCGGTGAGCTGGTACGTCCAGCCGTGGTACGGGCAGCTGACGGTTCCCGGGAACTGCTGATCGCCCTCGGACAGCGGAACGCCGCGGTGCGGGCACCGATCGTGCAGGGCATATGCCTTGCCTGCGTCGCGGATGATCGCCAGCTTTTCACCACAGATGGTAAAGCTCTTGGGGTCTTTGGTGATGTGGTTCGACCACGTGACCGGGTACCAGTAACCGCGGTATCCGCTGCCGGCTGCGTTGTAACCCGGCCATGCCGTCCAATCCTGCCGACCGGCCGCTCGTGGCCGCTCGGGCAGCGCGAACGTGGCTTCCGACGCCTCGACACCAGTCATGTGAAGTCCTCTCGACACTGAACGTTTGAATGAAACAGATCTTGGGTGAGATTGCGGTCTACGCCAACGGATTCGGTTCGCTCAGCAGACCCGGACCACCACAGCGGTTCCGACGGCACACAGCACGCCATTGTCCGAATGCTCCCGCAACGCCAAAGTTAGTTGGTCACTGTCGATTTGGGACACTTCACCCGACACCTCGAGTGTGGTTCCGACGGGCGCGGGCGCACGATTCTGCCAGGAGACGGACACAACTCCTTCGTATCCACCGGCAAATTGTGACGCGGCACGAAAGAACAGCGTGCCCTGCAACTGGGCCATGACCACCGGTGCGGACAACCCCTCCGTCTGCGCATAGGAGGCGTCGTAGTGAATACGGTGCGAATTGTGCGTCGACGCCCCGAATCGAAGGATCCGAACCGGATCGCAGACCAAGGTCACCGATTCGATCGGCGTGCCCACGACTACTGTTTCGGTCATCGGACGATGAACTTCTCGACGACCTCGGCAAATGCGCCGGACTGCGCACCCCGGTAAGTCTTGGTGACCGAGAGCAGCAGAAACTCGTCCGGAGCCCGGCCCTTGGTCGTCACGGTATCGAGTACTCGCCCTACGACGACAGCCTCACCCAGCGGGGCCGGTCGCAAGAACGTCACACTCTGCCCGCCGGCCATCAAGCGCACGTCGATACCGTCTGTGCCCGGCACTTCGTCACGGAACATGCCGTCTGCTCGGTACTCTCGATCGGAGCCACCTTGCGGTCCTCGCAAAAGCGAAGGCAGATACATCGGATGGACGGCAAATGCCGGGTGCTCCGGGTCGAGAAACCGGGGGTCCGTCTCGGCGGTGGCAACCGCAAACGCAACCGACTCCGCCGGACGCACCGTTCCCAACTCTCGCGTTTCCCGCGTACCAATCATCGCCTCCGCGCGATCACGCGCGTGCTCGAGTTCTGTTCTCATGCCAGCACGCTAGGCATTCGGAAGTCTCACAGCCACGAACCGGGTTCGCCTGCCGGACCGCGATACTTCCCATACCGCTCACCTCGAGGTCAGGTATAGCCATGGCTGATCAACCGAAGAGCTTGTACGCCAAAGCAGATGGCGTCACATTCCATTACTACGACCTCGGCGAGGGCGACCCCACGATTTTCCTGCACGGAGGCGGCCCCGGCTGCACTGCGTGGTCCGACTTCGGGCCGGTGGCACCGCTCTTCGCCTCGGATCGACGAGCGATTCTCGTTGATCTCCTGCAATACGGTCGGTCCGACAAGTGCACCATCACCGGCCCAATGTGGGACTTCCACGCCGCCAAGATGGTTGCCCTGCTCGACGAGCTCGGAATCGAACGCGCAGACTTCGTCTGCAACTCGTGGGGCGGCACCATAGCGCTCAATCTTGCGGCAAAGTACCCGGAACGCGTTCGCTCCCTGGTGATCACGGGCAGCATGCCCGTCTTCTACGGACCACTCGCGCCGCTCCCCGAGGACGGCCGTCGTGGCCGCAACGCCCGCGACGTCTACTACGGCGGCACCGGCCCCACCCTCGAAAAACTCCGCACCTTGATCACCAGCCTCGAATGGTTCGACGGATCGAAGTTGCCCGCCGAAACTCTCCAGATGCGATACGAGCAAAGTCTCGACCCCGAAGAAATGGCCCTGGCTGCCTCGGCGGACTCACCTCGTGGCGATTGGCAGGATCTCACAGCTGAACTCGGCCAGATCCAGGCGCCGACGCTCTTCGCCTGGGGCATGCACGACGCATTCCTCACCCCGGACTACCCGCTCATGCTGGCGCGGATGATTCCCCATGGCCATCTCTACATCATGGACAAGGCGTCGCATCATCTTCAGGAAGAACGACCATACGACTACTACAGTGTAGTTTCGGGTTTCCTTGACCAACAGCACAACTGAACGAACGGTGATCGCCCCGACGGGCGGTGCACGGATCCGATTGGTACTGCTTCTCGGAATTCTCACCGCCCTCGGGCCGTTCACCGTCGACATGTATCTTCCTGCGCTGCCACAGATCACGCAGGAATTCGGCACGTCGGACACGATGGTTCAGCTGACCCTGACGGGCACACTGCTGGGTCTGGCTTTCGGCCAGTTGCTCATCGGCCCACTGTCCGACATCTACGGACGTCGACGTCCCCTGCTCGTGGGCACAGTAATTCACGTCGGCGCGTCGTTGGCCTGCTTCTTTGCTCCGTCCATCGAAGTCCTCACTGCGCTGCGAACCCTTCAAGGTTTTGGCGCCGCCGCGACGGGCGTGATCGCGATGGCAATCGTTCGTGATCTCTTCACCGGACACGATGCGGCAGTTGTACTTTCGCGACTGATGTTGGTCATGGGCGTAGCGCCCATCCTGGCACCCTCCATCGGCGGGGCACTGATGTCCGTAACACAGTGGCGCGGAGTCTTTCTCGCTCTCTTCATCCTGGGCATCGCGATGATCGCACTCGCGGCAGTATCGCTGCCGGAAACACTTCCATCCGAGAATCGGTCGGGCAAGGGCATCGGCGCCATCGCGCGAAACTACATTGCGCTCGGCAAGGATGCCCACTTCATGGTGTTGGTGCTCGTGTGCGGTCTCGGCCGCGGCGTTTTGTGGTCGTACATCGCCGCGTCGTCCTACGTGATGCAGGAACAGTTCGGACTGAGCGCCACAGCGTACGGATTTGCCTTTGCCGGCGGCGCCGTCGTTCTGATCGGTTCGTCCCAGCTCAACGTCGTGCTTCTCGGCCGGTGGTCGCCGAATTCCATCACGATCTGGGCAATGTGGGGCAGTAGTGCCGTCGGCGCTGCGTTTGTTGTTGTTGCCGCGACCGACTCGTGGGGATTCGTCGGGTTTGCCGTCCCCATCCTGCTGATGCTCTGCGCAACGGGTTTTGTCATGCCCAACGCACCGGCGGTTGCACTGTCCCGTCACGGAGAAGCCGCAGGCTCAGCAGCCGCGCTGATCGGATTTGCGCAGTTCGGCGCTGCCGCTGTGGTTGCGCCCATCGTCGGCCTTCTCGGCAACACCAGTCTTGCCGTGGCCATCTCCATGACCGGGGCTTCGGTTCTCGGCGTGATCGCACTGCTCTGTGTGCGTCGATAAAACGGTTAGGCCGTGCGTTCGAGAACCGATACCTTCCGGCTGATTCCTTCGGCCGCCGCGCGTAACGGTTCCGCAAAACGCTTGGTATCCATTCGGTACCGCGGACTCGACACACCGATCGCGGCAACTGCTTCGCCGTGTCCACCGAAGATCGGGGCAGCGATACTCGATGTTCCCAGGCGAACCTCTTCGGTCTCGACCGCCAACTGCTGCGAACGAACAGCGTCGAGTTGCCTGCGTAACCCGTCTTCCGAGTTCACCGTCCGATCGGTGAACTCGACAAAACCGTTGCCTGTCACCGCTCGAAAAACAGAATCCGGTGAGTACGCGAGTATCGCCTTGCCGGTTGCCGTGGCATACATCGGCAGCCGGCCGGCCACCCGCGACGGCAGGTCCACCCCGTGATGACCGGAGATCTTGTCGATGTACAGAACATCGAGGCCGTCGCGAATCGCGAGGTGAACCGTCTCCCGGGTCGCCGCGTGAAGATCCTGCACATACGTCAAGGACACCTCGCGCAGAATCCGTTGACGAGGAACCAACTGCCCCAGTTCGAAGAGCCGTAACCCCAACCGGTACTTGGTGCCGACCCGTTCCAGTAGGCCGAGAGACACCAGTTCACCGGCTATTCGATGCACCGTCGCCTTCGCAACACCACTTCGATTCGCAAGTTCGGTCAGCGACAGCGCACCCGAATCCGCATCGAAGGAATCGAGTATCAGGCGCGCTTTCCCCAGCAACGAATGCATCGCCGAGCGCCTCCAGTACACAGATTGTGGTCCACCCAGCGGACCAAGTCTGCTCAAGTGTACTAAGGCGCTAGATCTCCGCGCCCACGAACTGACTGTTGTACAGCCGGTAGTACGCACCACGTGAGAGCAGCAACTCCTCGTGACTGCCCTGCTCAACGATGCGGCCGGCTTCCATGACCACGATCAGGTTTGCATCACGAATTGTCGAAAGACGGTGTGCGATGACAAAACTTGTGCGGTCACTGCGCAGAACCGCGGTGGCACTCTGAACCAGCAGCTCCGTTCGTGTGTCGACAGAACTGGTGGCCTCGTCGAGGATCAGGATGGCCGGTTGCGCGATGAACGCTCGCGCGATGGTGATGAGCTGTTTTTCACCGGCACTGATGTTGTTGCCCTCTTCGTCGATGACGGTGTCGTATCCCTCGGGCAGGGAATGCACGAACTTGTCGACGTAGCTCATCTTGGCGGCGCGCTGAATTTCCTCTTCGGTGGCGCCCGGCTTGCCGTACGCGATGTTCTCCCGGATCGTGCCGCCGAACAGCCAGGCATCCTGCAGAACCATGCCGATACGCGAACGCAGATCGTCGCGCGTCATCTTGGCGATATCGATACCGTCGAGAGTGATGCGGCCCGAATTGAGTTCGTAGAACCGCAGAATCAGGTTGACGAGCGTGGTCTTACCAGCACCGGTGGGGCCGACGATGGCAACCATCTGACCGGGCTCGGCCACCAACGACAAATCCTCGATAAGAGGCTGTTCCGGCTTGTAACTGAACGCGACGTCCTCGAATGCGACCCGGCCCTTGGACACGACCGGCGACTGAGCGTCAGCCGGATCGACAGACTGCTCTTCCTGGTCGAGTAGAGCAAACACCCGCTCGGCGGATGCAACACCGGACTGCAGCAGATTGGTCATCGACGCGATCTGTGTGAGCGGTTGGGTGAACTGGCGTGAGTACTGGATGAACGCCTGCACGTCGCCGAGCGTCATGGTGCCGGACGCCACCCGCATACCGCCGACGACAGCGATGGCAACGTAGTTCAGATTGCCGAGGAACATGACAGCAGGCATGACCAGACCGGAGATGAACTGCGCTTTGAAGCTCGACTGGTAGAGCTTCTCGTTCTGCGTGCGGAAGCGCTCTTCGACCTCGTTCTGCCGGCCGAACACCTTGACCAACTCGTGTCCGGTGAACGCTTCTTCGACCTGCGCGTTGATGCCACCAGTGCTCTTCCACTGCGCAACGAAGTGTTTCTGCGAGCGCTTGGCGATGACGGCCGTGACGATGATCGACAGCGGAACCGTCGCGATCGCGATCAAAGCCAGAATCGGCGAGATGACCAGCATCATCACGAGGATCGCGATTACCGTCATCACGGATGTCACCAGCTGACTGAGAGTCTGCTGAAGGCTCTGCGCCACATTGTCGATGTCATTGGTCACACGCGAGAGAACATCGCCACGCGCATGAGTGTCGAAGTAGCGCAGCGGAAGTCGATGAATCTTCTGCTCGACGTCCTCACGGAGGCGGCGAACCGTGCGCTGCACCACGATGTTGAGCAGGTACGCCTGCAACCAACTGAACAGCGACGCGCAGACGAACAGCAGCAGCACGATCATCAGCACTCGGCCGACTTCGGAAAAATCGATCCCGGTGCCAGGCACAACATTCATGCCGGACACCATGTCCGCGAACTGATTCTGGCCCTGCTCGCGCAGACCAGCCACGGCTTGGTCCTTGGTGATTCCGGCGGGAAGCTGTTTACCGATAATCCCGTCGAAGATGAGGTTGGTGGCATTACCCAGGATCTTCGGGGCGATCGACGACAGCACCACACTGACCGTGACCAGTGCAAAAATCAGGATGACAGCCGGCTTGTCTGGGCTGAGCCGAGAAAGCAGACGCTTCAGCGACGGGCCGAAATTCATGGCTTTCTTGGTGGGATCACCACCACCAGGAGGCCCGATCGGAGGCGAGGAACTCGGTCGATTACTCATGATGCGTCCTGTACGGCTAGCTGAGAGGCGACAATTTCGCCGTAAGTGGGACAACTGACTTGCAGTTCGTCATGGGTACCGACACCGACAATGGCACCGTCGTCGAGCACGATGATCTGATCGGCTTCGACAATGGTGGAAATGCGTTGCGCCACAACGATAATGCAGGCATCTCGGGTAACGGGCTGCAGCGCCGCCCTCAATCTCGCGTCCGTTGTGAGGTCCAGGGCCGAGAACGAATCGTCGAACAGATAGATCTGCGGCTTACGCACCAGAGCCCGCGCAATGGCGAGACGCTGACGCTGGCCACCGGAAACCGTCGTACCGCCCTGAGATACCGGAGTGTCCAGGCCTTCCGGCATCGCGCGGACGAAGTCTGCAGCCTGAGCGACCTCGAGGCATTCCCACAGCCACTCATCGGTGGCGTCGGGGTTTCCGTAGCGAAGGTTGGTCGCGACGGTTCCCGAGAACAGGTATGGCCTCTGCGGTACCAGTCCGATGACGGAACACAGCAAGTCGGTGTCGATGTCGCGGACGTCGACACCACCGACAGATACCGAACCTGACGTGGCGTCGATGAGTCGTGGGATCAGATTGAGCAACGTGGTCTTACCGGATCCGGTGCCGCCGATGATCGCAGTGGTCTTGCCTGGCTCGGCACGGAAGGTGATGTCGCGCAATACCGGTTCCTCGGCGCCGGGGAACTGGAACTGCGCGCCGCGAAGCTCTACGACACCCGGGGTTTTCAGTTCCCGAATCGAATTTTCCGGAGGAATGACCGAGGACGCGGTATCGAGAACCTCGGAAATACGTTCTGCGCAGACCGACGCGCGCGGCAGCATGACAGCCATGAATGTAGCCATCATGACGGCCATCAGGATCTGCATGATGTAGCTGAGCATCGCGGTGAGCGAGCCGATCTCCATGGCGCCACTGTCGATCTGATGCCCACCGAACCAGATGACCGCGACGCTGGTGATGTTGCTGATCAGCATCACCAGCGGGAACATCACCGCCATCAGTTTTCCGACACCGAGTGCCGTTTCGGTCAGTTCGTCGTTGGCCACACCGAAGCGCTTCACCTCGGACGGCTCGCGAACAAACGCGCGGACCACCCGGATACCGGTGATCTGCTCGCGTAGAACGCGGTTGACCGCGTCGAGACGGCCCTGCATGAGCCGGAATCCGGGAACCATCCGCGCGATCAGGAAGCCCATCGAAATCGCCAGCAACGGAACGCTGATACCCAGAATCCAGGACAGGTTCAGATCCTGACGCAGCGCCATGATGATGCCGCCGACGCACATGATCGGAGCCATCACCAGGATGGTGCAGCTCATCACCACCATCATCTGCACTTGCTGGACGTCGTTGGTATTTCTGGTGATCAGGGACGGCGCACCGAAATAGCCGACCTCGCGGGCCGAGAACGTGCCGACCTGATGCAACACCGACGCGCGTAGATCGCGTCCGATACCCATGGCAACACGAGCGCCGAAGTACACCGCTCCCACGGAGCACAGGATCTGCGTCAACGTCACGAGGAGCATCACCCCGCCCGTGGACAGGATGTAGCCCGTATCCCCCTTTGTCACGCCGTTGTCGATGATGTCGGCGTTCAGACTTGGAAGGTAAAGGGCAGCCATAGTCGAAATAAACTGTAGGACGACAACGCCCGTGAGTTCGCCACGATACGGCTCGAGATAAGTGCGCAGCAGCCTGATCAGCATAGTGAGCGAAGGTTACCAATCTCTGCCGACAAGTGCCGCTGGTTATTTCGGTCGACGGGAATTACACGAAAACGCGCGTGCCGCAACCGACCTGAAATCGATTGCGGCACGCGCGGGTAAGCCTTACCTGACTAAGCGGATGTGGACTGCAGTTCCGCTTCCTTCTCGTCGCGGAGGGCCTTGCTGAGCTTCTCACCCTCGATGTCGACGTTCGGCAGAATTTTGTCGAGCCACTTCGGCAACCACCATGCCTTGTCGCCCAGCAGCGCCATGACCGACGGGATGATCACCATACGAACGATGAAGGCGTCGAAGAAGACAGCGGCAGCGAGCGCAAAACCGATCGACTTGATGAACGAGTTCGGCTCTGCGATGAAGGCGCCGAACACGGAGATCATGATGATCGCAGCAGCGCTGACCACACGGGCACCGTGATTGAAGCCGATAGTCACGGCCTGCTTGGCACTAGCTCCGTGGACGTACTCCTCACGCATACGCGTCACGAGGAACACCTGGTAGTCCATCGCGAGGCCGAACACCACACCGATCAGGAAGATCGGCATGAAACTCACGAGCGGTTGCGGGTTCGAGATAATTCCCAACCAGCCGTGCTGGAAGATCGCGACCGTGGCACCGAATGTCGCGAGCACACTGAGCAGGAAGCCCAACGTCGCGGTCAGCGGAACCAGGATCGAGCGGAACACCAAGAGCAGCAAGATGAATGCAAGACCGACCACTACGGCAAGGTAGGGCACCAATGCGTCCTGCAAGGTATCCGAGATATCGCCCTCTAGCGCAGTCTGACCTGTGATTCCGTAACTCACACCGATCGAATCGGCCAGTCCGGCTTCGGCACTGCGGAGACTGCTCACCAATTCCATGGTGGCCGGATCAGTAGGACCGGTTGTCGGGGTGATCAACATCTGCGCGGTATCGCCTGCGGTGTTGACGGCGACAATCTGTGCGTTCTGAACGCCATTCAGTCCCGAGATCGTGGAGACAACCTTCTCGAAGGCCTCGCCGGCCGGAACGTCTGCATCCTTCGCGTCGATGACACCGAGCAGCGGACCGTTCTTACCGCCGCCGAAGCCCTGGTCGATCAAGTCGTATGCCTGACGTGAACTTGTTGCCGGATCACCCGTCGCCTCCGACGGCAGTGACAGGCTCAATCCCGTTGCCGGCAAAGCCAAAGCACCCAGAAGTACAACGCCGCCGATCAGCGGAACGAGGGGGCGTCGCACGATGGCGCTGATGTAGCGCAGAGCCAGCGTGGGCTTACCCGAATCGTCGGATTCCTCAGCCTTTTTACCGAGGAACGGAATCTTGCCGGCAAAAGCCTTGCGGCCGAAGATACCCAGGATCGCGGGCAACAGCGTCAATGCGATGAGAACTGCGATGAGAACTGTAAATGCCGCTGCTGCACCCATATCCGAGAGGAACGGAATGCCGACGACACGCAACGCCACGAGGGCGATGATGACCGTCAAACCGGCGAATACCACTGCGGAACCAGCGGTTCCCACTGCTCGTCCGGCCGCTTCCGACCGGTCGTCGGTCAGGGTCAATTCATGCCGGAACCTGGACATGATGAACAGCGAGTAGTCGATCGCCACTGCCAGACCGATCATGATCGCCAACGTCGGTGTCATGGACCCGAGGTCCATGAAGCCCGTAGCGACGGTAATGCCGAGGCTGCCGATCGCGATGCCGATGATCGCGGTGATCAGCGGAAGTCCAGCGGCCACAAGCGAACCGAACGTGATGGCAAGAACAACAGCAGCGACCGCAATGCCGATCAACTCGGTGAGCCCACCGGGCATCTCCGCTTCCTGGGCCGCAGTACCACTGACCTGAACGTTGAGTCCTTCAGCCCGCGCCACATCAGCCGCGGCATTGATCGAATCACGCATCGCCTCATCGGCATCCGTGACAGCACCGACAAAGGGCACCTCGATGTATCCGACCGTGCCGTCCGCGCTGAGCGGAGACAGTGCGGCGGCGTCGGAACTTGCCTTTGCCTCGGATGTGCCGGCAGCAGTGGCCTTCTCCTGGAACATTGCCGTCATCGAATCGTTGGCGGCAACCGGATTGACCAATGCCTTCGCGGCCTGTTCCGGAGTCGCCGTCGCCGGATCGACCTTGGCCGCGTCGGCGACCGTGTCGATCTTGCGGATCTGATCGAGCATGTCGTCCATGGCCTTGACGTTTGCCGGATCGGCCAGCGTCGTACCCGCAGGCGCCTGAAGGACAAATCGGGCACTCAACGATTCCATCGCGTTGGGGGCGTCCGGGAAACGCTCCGCCATCAGGTCTTGAGCCTGCTGCGCGGGAGTACCCGGAATGTTGAAGGAGTCCTTGGTGGGGCCGGACAGGGTCGCAGCCCCGACGCCCATCAGAACCAGGATTATCAACCAAACGCTCAGGACCGCGCCTTTTCGCCGGTAGGCGAACTTGCCGATCCGATAAAGATAGGTGGCCACGACGGGCTCCTTGCTGTTTCGGTGCGTGTACGTGGACAGGTATTACGTGTGAGCTCTAACGACGCGGTGGCGGCGCGGGCATTCCTGCTCGAATTTGGCGAAAAGCGTCGTGGACAAGTTCTTCCGGGCCGGAAGCCTCCGACTTTCCTCCGGCCCAGATGTCCATCACCGATTTACAGGCCCCGGCCACCACCCCGAGGAGGAGGGTCGGGTACAGATCCCGTTCGGCATCCGTGCCGGTACGTTCGGCCAATGCCTGAGTGACCGCACGGTTGATCCGCTGGTGCATCTCTGCCGCATCCCGATAGAGAGCAGGACTGGAATCCGACAGCATCCAGATGTTTACTTTTTCTTCCACACCCGGGCTCGAATCGCTCACGATTTCGACCACAAGGTTCTCGAGCACGTCGAGAATGGGTTCGTCAGCGGGCCGGGCTGCAAGCGCTTCGATCCACAAGGCGATCGACTCCTCGAAACTGGCGAGGACTGCCTCCTCCTTGCTGGAGAAGTAGTTGTGGAATGTCCTCGTCGACACGCCTGCCTCGGCGGCAATCGCGTCGGCGGTGACGCACTCGATTCCGAGAGCTCGAGCGAGTCGTGCCGCCGCATTGCTGAGGGCACAACGAGTCGCCGCCTTCTTGCGGTCTCGAAGACCTGGCTCAGTAGTCACTCCAACCACGTTACGGAACTTGCAGACTTCTGCAAGTTTGCAGAGTCGTGCAGATTTGTGGATTGCGACACAGCAAGAGCGCCAATGCCCGATAGATCACATCTGGCCACCTGAGCGCCCGCACCCCCACTTCGGGGCCGCCTCGACAAAAGTCACGCACACACCAGACAATGATCAGTACGGTTGCCATCGATTAACCAACTACGGATCAACCACCCGATATTCAGCGACTGAGGAATTTCATGGACTCACTCCTACACACCTGGCCGGTGCCGCCCTCGGCCATGCTGTGGGGATCGAAGAACGGCCCCGGTTCAATGCTGCGGCTCGTCAACTTCACCATCGGGTTCTGCTCACTCAATTTTTCGTTGGTTGCGTATCTGTTCCTGATCAGCGGCGAAGGCCCCGACCGGCAGTTCACCCGCACCTGGCTCATCGCATTCGCGACGGCAAACCTCGTCCCCACAATTCTCTGGTTTTTCGGAAAGGTTCGCGGGTCACGGGCTCTGAAACTCTTCGGAATCTGGGCAGATCTCGGAACTGCTTCCGTCATCATCACCTTCATCAGCCACGATGCAGCACTCTTCGGCGCGGTGCTCTTCGTGGCATCCGGCGCCTACTTCACGTACTTCCTCAACTTTCGATGGCTCGCCTTCCACCTTGCCTTCTCCTGCACGTTCATCATTTCCCTGGCGATCCTCGCCGTCACTCGTGGGACACTCCCCGCTGCCGGTGTCATCGCCCGCACCGACGTCATCCTGTGCGCCGTCATCTTCATCCCCGCCACCATCCAATTCGCCTGGCGACAACTACTCGCCCGCGCCACCGGATCGAAAGTCGACGCATTAACCGGCCTCCTCAACCGGCGCGGACTGTGGGACATGGCCGAACGAGTCTGGTCGATCTCACACACCAACCGCGTCGACGTTGCGGTCGCTGTCGTGGACATCGACAAATTCAAAGCCGTCAACGACGCCTACGGACACGAAGTCGGCGACACCGTCATCATCAGAACCGGCAACCGGCTCCAACAACACGTCAACGGCTTCGGATATGCAGCACGCACCGGCGGAGAAGAATTCACGCTCGTCATGATCGGAACCCCCTACGGACTACGCAAACGCATCGCGACACTCCCCCGCGCAGTTGTCGAAGCAACAGACGCACCCCTGGCGACAGTCAGCATCGGCGCCTCCACGATGCCGTTCACTCCACACCTGGAGCAATTCGACTACACCGCATTCTCACGCGCGATCGTCCATGCCGATCATCTGATGTACGAAGCAAAATCATCCGGCGGGAACTCCGCCAATACCGCCCCACTCGACATGACACGCTCCGACCGAATGCAATGAGACGCCGGCACCTAGCATCTTCCAGCACCTAACGTCAGCGCCGCTTCCAGCACCTAACGTCAGCGCCGCTTCCAGGCTCCCGGATCCGCCGTCAACTCATTCACGAAGTCCGGAAGCGTGCCGTCTGCCACATCCGCCATCGTGACGTTCTCGAGCACCGCCCGAAGATTGACGCGGACCGCTATCCAGACGTCCTTGAGCTGCGACGCCGGACCTGTGTAGTCGACATCCTCGGGCCGCTCGCCGCGGATCGACGCCAACGGCCCTTCCACCGCGCGGATAACGTCGGCGATCGTGATCTCCGACGCGGGACGGGCAAGCCAGTAACCACCCTCCGGGCCACGCTTGCTGATCACGAGGCCGCCGCGTCGTAGATCCGACAGAACTGCTTCCAGGAACTTATGGGGGATCACCTGCGACGTTGCGAGAAACTCAGCTTTGGCCGGGCCTGGACCAGCTGCTGCGAGTTCCGCCAACGTTCGCACGGCGTAGTCCACCTTCGCGGTGATGTGCACCGAGAATTCCTACCATTCCTCTATGGAAAGGTGCAAGAGCATGCACCTTCCCTATCGTTACACACTCATGCATAATGTAACGACAAACCCGTGAGTGACAGGACAAATAGCGTGTGGGACACCCTCCTCGAATCTTGGAAGTCTCTCCTGGAACCACTTCATGACCCGGTGACCCTGGCCATCCCCGCGTTTGTCCTCTTCCTGGCGATCGAATGGGCAGCAGCACGCACACTCGAGGATCATCCCGACCATGCCGATGGCCGAGCGCACCCCGCGAAGGGCGGCTACCGCGCCGTCGACGCCCGCACCAGCGTCCTGCTCGGAGTGGTCTCCATCGCGACCAGCACCTTCTGGAAAGTGCTTGCCCTGATCGGATACTCCGCCATCTGGGTATATCTCGCACCGTGGCATCTCTCACCGAGCGCCTGGTACACCTGGGTGATCCTGCTGCTCGGAATCGATGTCCTCTACTACGCATATCACCGCATCGCACACCGCGTTCGAGTTATCTGGGCAACACACCAAGCGCATCACTCGAGCGAATACTTCAACTTCAGCACCGCCCTGCGACAGAAGTGGAACAACAGCGGCGAAATCATCATGTGGCTACCGTTGCCATTCCTCGGAATTCCGCCGTGGATGGTCTTCGTCGGCTTCTCCGTCAGCCTGGTCTACCAGTTCTTCGTACACACCGAGCGAGTCGGAAAACTCTGGCGCCCCATCGAATTCATCTTCAACACGCCATCACACCACCGTGTTCACCACGGATCCGACGCCGAATATCTAGACCGCAACTACGGCGGAATCCTCATCATCTGGGATCGGATGTTCGGTAGCTTTACCGCTGAAAAACAACGGCCGACATACGGACTCACCACACCGGTCGGCACCTACAACATCTGGAAGCTGCAAACGCGCGAATACGCTGCCATTGCCCGAGATTGGAAAGCGTCGACATCGTGGCGCGATCGCGCAGGCTACGTTTTCGGGCCGCCCGGGTGGTCGCCGAAAGCTGAACTCAGCTCACCAGAATCCACAAGCCACTAGCCGCGAGAAGCAGTAGGCTCACCGCCAGCACGGCCCCCATACCCAATGCGGGCGTTGCTTTTTCCTGCGCGAAGAGCTCGAGCCGCGCGGACCTCGACCGTCGCTCGTAGATCGTGACCGCAACAATCAGCACGGCCGCGATTGCCGGACCGATCAGCGCCACCGAACCGAACGGCGGCAACCAGCGCAGGCACGCCACGGCCACCCCGAGAATGGACAGGCTGGTTCGTACGAATGAGAGCGATGTGCGTTCGGACTGTAATCCCTTGTCCGGAGGACTGAATGCGCCCGTGTCCGCAGGACTGAATCCGTCGGACGGCTCTACGGTGGTCAAACTAGTTCACAACCTCGACCACGAGGACGGTCGCGCAGATCACCAGAACGATTCCCACTACCGGCGCCATGAGAGGCACCGGTAGTGAGCGTTCGGCACGTAATGCGCGCTCCGCACTGATCCAGTGGACAAAAGATGTGACGGCGATCAGCGCTCCGCCGACGAGGAGCAGCGCCGCCAAACCGGCGCGGACGTTCTCGTTCAGGATGTCGCCGCCAAAAGCCTCCAGGCCGACGCCCGACGCGATGAACGCCGTCGCGGTGCGTACCCAAGCCAGATACGTCCGCTCGTTCGCGAGCGTGAACCGTGGATCCGGGTCTTCACCTGACCGGAACGGCTTCCACAATCGCATTAGTGGGACCGCCCACCGAGACAACACTCGTACCCGAGCACGCACCGCGAATTCAAGTTCATGTCCTTAATCTTCCCCGGTAGCGGAAATGTACCGCCATCCGGGTTTGATCAGGACTGGTCGAGCGATACCAGGAAGTCCACGCTGCCACTGCCGTCGACAGTCACGAATCCGAGGGACGGCGGCTCCACACCGAAGTCGGTCCACGTCACCGGGATGGAACCCGACGCGATCAGTGAGTCACCGGAGTGCAGAACCGTCATGTCCACGGACACCGGCTTGGACTGACCCTTGAGCGTCAGGGTGCCAGGCACCGTCACCGTCGCGGTTGTCCCATCCGTCGGCACCGACGACAGATCCACCGGCGAGTCCATCGTGAACGTCGCCGTCGGGTAAGTACTGGTGTCCATCACGTTGCCCGTGAACTGGCTGTCACGTCGATCCGAGTCGGTCTTGATGCTTGCTACCTGCACGGTT
The DNA here is from genome assembly GCF_005938745.2 of Rhodococcus sp. KBS0724. Classification (NCBI taxonomy): domain Bacteria; kingdom Bacillati; phylum Actinomycetota; class Actinomycetes; order Mycobacteriales; family Nocardiaceae; genus Rhodococcus; species Rhodococcus sp. KBS0724. The sequence continues at coordinate 352,659 of NZ_VCBX02000001.1, read as the reverse complement.
ACTTCGCCGGCCGTGAGCTTTTCACCGTCGATCGTCGCATTGCCACTCACCTCTCCCGTGGTACCTACGACAGTGACACTCGATCCGTTGAGAATCTCGTGCACGGTGTACCCGGCTGCTGTCTGATTGTCCCCTTGTCCTGCGACGACGGTCCAAGCACCGTCGATCGACCCGGACGCCGCCTCGGCACCTTCCGTAGACACCACGGCTGCGGGAGCGTCATCTTCTGCGATGAACTTCCCGTACGCCCACGGCCCCACGAGCAGGGCAAGCACGACCACGACTACTGCTCCGCCGATCCACCACATCTTTTTCATACGTTCGACGATAGTTGCAGCTTCAACGGATGTCAGGGGTTGCGCGCTGTGGGAACTCTGTGAATGCGCTCCGCACTGCCTGCAAAGGTGCCGACGGATATGCGCGAACTGTCGAGCCCGGGGACGTGCTCGCGGTGAATGACATCAACTGTTGTGGATCGTGACGGCATAACCCTCGGGATCGCGAAAGACGAAAGTTCGCCCGAACGGGCCGTCGAACGGTTCGGTCAGGATACTGACGCCGTCGGCCGCAAGTCGGGCATGCAAACCCTCCGCGTCGTCGCACGCGAGCCACAGCGCCACGCCCAAACCTGGCTGGCCACTGTCGAGGTCGGTACCCGGCAGTGGATTTCGGACTGCGAACGCAACCGGCGTCGTCGCGAACACAACCGCGCCTGGCGGGGATTGCGGGGCGCGAACCAGGCCCAACTTCGACTCGTAGAACTCGGCAGCGGCATCGATGTCTCGTACCTGAAGAGCCAGAAAGCTCGGACCGCTCACCGTGGGATTCATCATGTCGTTTCTCCATTCGCTCGTCAATATCTTGACAATGTTTAAGGTATGTCAAGATATTGACATGAGTCAAGTGGACGTCGAAACATCGATCGGTTACTCGCTCAAGCGAGTGACCTCGGCCCTACGAGCAGCTATGGACGCACAGCTACGAGCACATAACCTGACCGTCTCCCAGTACGCGAGCCTCGAGCTACTCGCCCAACGGCCGGGATTGTCGAACGCCGACCTTGCCCGGGGCGTATTCGTCAGCCGTCAGGCAACCCATCAACTGTTGGCGGGGTTGAAGGAGGCGAACCTGGTCGAGGTCACCGGGACTGGTCGCGACCAACGCCTCACGCTGACCGGGGTAGGGGTCCGGCGCTTGACCGACGCGTCCGAGGCTGTCGCGTCGATCGAGGAGCGAATGCTGAGCGCGTTGAGCACCCAACGACGAAACGCATTGCGAAAGGACCTCGATGCCATGACGCGCGCACTTGCCGAACTGGACTAGCCGAACGCCACTTCGTCGGCACTCGGGTCCGCAACTGAACTCCCGCCTACAGATAAAGAAAGGCGCTCGGCTGGGATACCCCAGCCGAGCGCCTGCGTGATCTTCAGTCCCCGAACTGAACCATCTGCGTTGCAACGACTTCCGAAATCCGACTTCGAGTGAAGCCGGGGGACGATCAGTTACTCTCTGACGAATTACCGTTCGGGACAGCAGGATCCGAGATAAGCAAGCGCTTCGCGGCTAAACGAAGACGCCGCTTCACTTCGTCGACTGACGTGTCCCCATTCAGCCACCCGACAACGCTGGCGCCCCACAGGTTCTCCAACATGCTCAGTGTGCGTGACTGCATCGGCGTGGAACGATGATCGGGGCCCCATGCCTGAGCCGCAGCAATACGGGTGAAGGGCATAGACCATTGCGCTATCTGGTCACCTTCCGTGGGACGCTCGCCGCGATCGGGGTCGTACTCGCGCAGCGTTTTGTGCACGGACATCGCAGCGTGGGCGAACCCCGGATCTCGGACCATCCCCAAGAATGCCCGGACGAAGACCTCTCCGGCCCGCCCCTCCGCCGTCCGCTGCCGCGGCGGACGGCGGAGTAGGTCATCAGCCAGGGAATGCAGTTCCGACTGAATGGCTGCAGTGATCAGCTCGTCTTTGGACGCGTAGTACTTGTACAGCGTCGACAGGGCGGTTTGCGCAACGCGAGCGACCTCCCGCATCTGCACGGCGTCGTAGCCACCTGCAGTTGCCAACTCACGAGTCGCTTTCACGACGCGCTCGACACGGAATGCCTTGGCCTCAGCTGTGCGGCCATTCACTTTCACTGCGGCCATCCAGGCTTCCCCCATCGTGTACCGAAACTGACGCGGTCCCGTCAGCCTCCACGATATCGTCCCTGCATCGACAGCAGGGCACGCCCTCAGGGCAGCGTCTTCCCCTTCATCCGGCACTCACGAGTCAGGACGGGACCTGTGCCATGAAGATGGACGGGTGCAGACCGTCAGCCAGCGGACGGAAGTCCTTCTCCACCTTTGCGGCCAGGTCGTCGAGGTTCCACGGTCCGTCGGAGGTGACCGTGGAGACGATCTCGGGGTTGTTCCACAGTTTGACGTCGTAGCCCATGGCGCCGATCGTGCGGCCCGACAGCCAATCGGAACTCGTACCGGCAAGGTACGCGACGATGGGCGCGATGTTGTCCGGCGAGACGGAGTCGTCGAGGCCACCGCCCATACTCTTCTCCTCGGGCACGGTTTGCGTCAGACGGGTGACGGCGCCCGGAGCGATAGCGTTGACCGTAACGCCGTATCGCGCGAGAGCGTTGGCCGTGGACGCAGTCAAGCCGATAATGCCCATCTTGGCTGCGGCGTAGTTCGGCTGGCCCGGCGACCCTTGCAACGCGGAATCGGAGGTGAAGTTGATGATGCGGTACTGGCCTTCCGGGTTTCGCTGCGCTCGCCAATAGGCTGCCGCCGGCTTGATGGTGCTGAAGTGTCCACGCAGATGGACTCGGATGACTGCATCCCAGTCTTCTTCCGGGAGGTTGAAGATCATCTTGTCACGCAAAATTCCCGCGACGTTGACAACGATGTCCAGCTTGCCGTAGTGCTCCAGAGCGAGATCGACCAGGCGTTGACCGGTCGCGACATCGGCGATGTCGCCGCCGTCCGAAACGGCTTCGCCGCCGCCGGCAACGATTTCGGCAGCGATATCACGCGCCGGCCCTTGGTCCCCGCCATGACCGTCTGTAGACGAGCCGAGGTCGTTGATGACAAGTTTTGCGCCTTCGGCGGCGAACAATCTGCTGATCGACGCGCCGATGCCGCGGCCGCCGCCGGTCACGATCGCTACGCGACCTTCGAGTGAACCCATGAATCTTTCCTTTGTTCATGCCACGACAAACATCGCGGCGAGTCTGTAACGGGGTTGGGTGTTAGTTGGATTAAGACGGTGCCGTCAGTGGATGGTGGCGGTGCCGTGGTCGATGATCACGTCGCCGATGTCGTCGACCGTCCGGAACCGAACACCGCTACCGTCAACCCAGATCGAGGTCGTGATTGTCTGTCCGGGCAACAGAGGCTTGGTGAACCGCCCCGACATCCCCGTGAAACGTGTCGGATCCGAATCGGCCACAGCGTGCAGGAGTGCCCGACCGACGTAGCCATAGGTGCACATGCCGTGCAGGATCGGGGTGGAAAACCCGCCGCGCGCGCTGAAGGTCGGGTCCGAATGCAGGGGATTCCGGTCGTCACTGAGTCGGTAGAGCAGCGCCTGGTCCGGTCGAGTTGTTTGCGTGACAACGTGATCCGGCTTGTGGGTCGGCAGTTCCCAGGTGGTTGACGGCCCGCGATCGCCGCCGAACCCTCCGTAACCTCGGAAGAACGACCCGGACTCGATGGGTTCCCACTACCTGGCCGGCAGAGTCGCGGGCGACGATTTCCATCGTGAGCAAGGCACCGGATCCCTTGTCGTATACGCCGGTGATCGTGCGAGTGGTTTCCACGCGACCGTCGGTCGGGAGCGGGCCCGTCAGGTTGAACGACTGCGACGCATGCAGGAGCTTGCTGTAGTCGACATCGTCGGGCAGTGCGGGTCCGTCTCCGCCGCCGGAGAACACGACATTGGCGAACGTCGGGAGAACCTTCTGCGCAATGCCCTCACTGTTTTCCGTGGTGAACTCCAGCTCGTCGAGCGGGTCGGCCTGACCGGCTCCGACGCCCAGGGCGTACAGCAGTGCGTCTGTCGACGTCCACGTCTTCCAAACAGGCTTGCTGGTGAGCCCGACGAGTGAGCTATCGATCGGCATGTAGGACCTCAATTCCATCCAAGTAGATATTTGCGGGAGCGAAGCGGGGTTACCGGACGGTTTGCGCAATTCCGCTCGACAGGCGGAAAGCCTTGTCCAACAACTTACTACACTTAAAGAGAACACGTTACGTATGTAGTTGGCAAGCCTCGTACCGAAAGTCATTAATCGGATTTTTCAGACTTTTTGACCAGACCTTGACATCCGACATGAACTGGATCACTCTGATCGTGACAGAACGCGTTCCGTTTAAGCGAACTACCCAGAACTCGTTCGGGTCAAAAAAAGACGTAACGGAAGGTATTCCGTTGAAGCAACGCAACGGAACGCGTTCCTTTCAAAAGAACGTTACGGAACATATCCGTCAAAACGAACTTAACGGAACGTATCCCGTTGAGAGCCTTGATGACCCATCGCAGAGCCACCCGACGAAAGGACTGTCCCTTGACAGGGCCTGTACCGGTTCCGACCCCAGCCACCACTCCCTATTGGGAGGGTGCACAGCGGGAGGAACTCACCATTCAACAATGCCAGTCGTGCACCCAGCACTACTTCTATCCACGCCCCTTCTGTCCGTATTGCAACTCCGATGACGTGGTGTGGACCCCGGTCAGTGGCCGAGGCCGACTGCTGTCGTACGTGATCAACTATCGACCGACTCCACCATTCGACGCCGAGACTCCCATCGTCGTCGCCCTGGTCGAACTCGAGGAGGGACCCCACCTGATGAGCAACGTGATCGGCGTGGATCCCACCCCGGAGAACCTTCCGCTCGACCTACAGCTCGAAGTCACGTTCGTCGAACGTGGAGACCTGAAACTCCCAATGTTCACGCCGTTGCAGGAGTCGGCCCGATGACATCAATGCACAACGGAAACATTGCGATCGTCGGCGCGTCGGAGACCACCGACATTGGCGTCTTGCCGGACATGTCTGTCCTCGATCTACATGCCAACGCCGCCCGCAACGCAATGGCCGACGCCGGCCTCACACCCGCGGACATCGACGGCGTCGCCACCACCGGACTAGGACCCTTCGAGGTCACTCACCATCTCGGTATAACCCCTCGCTGGCTGGACGGAACAGGCGTCGGCGGCTGCAGTTTCATGCTTCATGTACGTCACGCCGCAGCCGCCATTGCTTCGGGAGCCGCTGACGTTATTCTCGTGACACACGGAGAGTCCGGCAGGTCCCGCATCGGCGTACCACCATGGCCGCTGGGTTTGAACTCCATGACCGGTCAGTTCGAGACTGTCTACGGCGCAACCATGCCGTATTCAACCTTCACGCTTCCGGCCCTGCGCTTTCTACACGAGCGCGGAATGACCGTCGAGCACATGGCTGAACTGGTCGTTTCGCAGCGCAACTGGGCGCTCGACAATCCCCGGGCTTTCCGCCGCAAGCCAATGTCGGTGGACGAAGTGCTGGCTGCTCCACGCGTGGCGTACCCGTTCACCCGCGACATGTGCTGTGTGCAAACCGACGGCGGCGGCGCCTTGATCCTCACCAGTGCAGAACGGGCAGCAGACATGCCGGGATCCGATCGGCATCTCTACCTTCTCGGATCCGGTGAAGCCTCCGAATCTACATTGGTTTCACAGATGCAAGACCCCGGATCGTTCGGTGGATTCCGTCGCGCGGGCGCCGAGGCCTTCGCAACCGCGGGAATCACCCATGACGACGTCGACCATCTGATGGCGTACGACGCCTTCGCCCACGTCCCGCTGTACATGCTCGAGGATCTCGGGTTTGTCGGCTTCGGCGAATCGGGAGACTTTGTCGCCGAAGGACATACGTCCAAGGGCGGCCGACTTCCGATGAACACCAACGGCGGTGGAATGTCCTACAGCCACAGCGGTATGTACGGGATGTTCGCCATCCAGGAGGCGGTGCGCCAACTACGCGGGGAAGCGTGTGAGCAGGTTCCGGGAGTCGAAATCAGCTTCGTTCAGGGAGTCGGGTACTACTTCGGCGCCGCCGGCAGTTTGGTTCTCTCGAACCGACGTCCGTAGAGCGATCTTCGGCTAGCCGACTGCTGCACCCTGACGAGTAGGAACTTCGTCGACTGAACAACCCACCCCCCGCTGGAGCCACAGAAAGGCACCTGGATGACCACCTCAATTCCATCCACCGAGCACCCGCTGACGGCGCCGGACATCGATATCACCAGCGTCGAGTTCTGGAGTCGGCCATTTGCCGAGCGGGACAAGACATTCGAATGGCTGCGCAAGAATGCTCAGGTGAGCTGGCACAAGCCTCTGGACCGCCCGCATTTCAAACCCGACCACGGCGAGCCAGGGTTCTGGGCAGTGGTCAAGAGTGCAGATATCGCGTTCGTCAGTCAGAACCACGAAATCTTCAGCTCCGATCAGCTCAAGTGGCGGGGGGTGGGGTTCGCGCCAAAAGATCCGGAAATGTACGGGGGACAGAACTTCGTGATGATGGATCCGCCCGATCACACTCGATTCCGCCAGATCATCAGCTCCGGGTTCACGCCGAAGGCAGTCAAGCGTCTGCGCGACAAGATCGAAGAACGTGCCGAACAAATCGTCGACCGAGTAGTCGGCGCGGGCGAGTTCGACTTTGTCACCGAAGTCGCGTCGAAGCTGCCGATGCTCACGATCGCCGATCTCGTCGGCGTCCCCGAGAGCTTGGTCCAAGACTTCGCGAAGGCCGGCGACAACCTTGTCGGTGCCGCTGACCCCGACGTGTGCCCCGAGGGGATGTCACCGGTCGAGTTCACCGTGCAGCAGATCGAGATCTTGGCGCAGATCGGCAACGACCTGGTCGATTTCCGTCGCAAAAACCCGGCCAACGACATCGCCACGGCATTGGCCAACACCGAATTCGACGGCAAACCGCTCTCCGAGTCGGACGTCACTGCCATGATGCTCCTGCTCAGTGTCGCCGGAAACGACACCACCAAGCAGACCACCAGCCACACCGCCATGTCACTGGCCAAGAATCCGGACCAGAAGCGATGGCTGACCGAAGACTTCGACGGCCGCATCGCCCAGTCGATCGAGGAGTTCATTCGCCACGCCTCGCCCGTCCAGGAATTTGCGCGAACAGCAACTGCGGACATCGAACTGGGTGGAACCCAGATCGCCAGGGGCGACAAGGTCGTCATGTTCTACTGCTCAGGAAACCGTGACGAGGACACCTTCGACGATCCTCATCGGTTCGACCTGCAGCGCAGCCCCAACAACAACCATGTTGCCTTCGGTGGCGGCGGTGTCCACTACTGCCTCGGCCACATGGTCGCCAAAGCCCAACTGCGAGCACTGTACTCGCAGATTCTCACCAAACTCCCCACCATGGAGGTCGGCGAGCCGGTGTACCTCTTCAGCGAGTTCATCAACGGGATCAAGCACCTCCCGGTACGCGTGTAACAAACCCCAGTAAAGAACAGGAACGGCGCTATGAAAATCATTGTCGATCGCGGGCGGTGCACAGGAATCGGAATCTGTGAATCCGTAACCGAGGACTACTTCGAGGTAGCCGACGACGGATCGCTGATTCTCCACAAGGAATTGGTCGATGACGGCGACGAAAACCTCGTCCGGGAGGCGGTTCGTGCATGCCCGGCCAAAGCGTTGACCCTCGACGAGACATGATCGTGAGCGCAACAGATATCGATCACGGCGCGGGACTCGTAGTTGTCGGAGCGTCTCTGGCCGGCCTGCGGGCCGCGGAGTCCGCTCGCCTGGCAGGGTACGAGGGACCGATCACTCTGGTCGGCGACGAATTCCATCTCCCCTACGACCGGCCACCCCTGAGCAAGCAGTTCCTGAAAGACGGCGCCGAGGTCGACTTTCACACAACCGCCGAGGAGCTCGCCGCCCTGGATGTGAAGCTTCGCCTCGGGGCGCCGGCGACGGGACTCGACCCCACATCGCACCGCGTGCGTGTTGGAGACAGCGACTGGATTCCCTACCAGAAGTTGATCATTGCGACAGGTGCTTCGCCACGCTCCTTGCCCCACGCCCCGGATTTGGACGGCGTTATCGGGCTTCGCACGATCGATGACGCACTCGCACTCCGCGAAAGACTGCGCCCCGGAACAAAGCTCGTGATAGTCGGCGCCGGATTCATCGGGTCCGAGCTTGCGTCGTCCGCCCGGGACCGAGGCGCAGACGTGACAATCGTCGAGGCTGCGCCCATTCCACTCGTCCGCGCAGTCGGCGAGACAGTCGGTCAGGCCCTCGCAAAGCTACACGAACGCAACGGAATTCCGCTCTTGTGCGACGTCCAGGTCGAAGAGCTGATCGGCACCACCCACGTCGAGGCCGTTCGGCTCAGTACCGGAACTTCGCTGCCCGCTGAACTAGTCGTCGTCGGCGTGGGAGCGGCTCCCGCAACCGGGTGGCTGGCAGATTCGGGCATCGAACTACATCCAGTAGACGGCGGGGTGATAGCAAACGAGTTCCTTCAAACCTCGCTCGAAGACGTCTATGCGGCAGGCGATGTGGTCCACTGGCCAACCCCGCGTTCGACGGACTCTCAGTGCGGCTGGAGAACTGGACGAATGCTGCTGATCAGGCGAACCAGGCAGCTGTCAATGCCGTCGCACCGGAGGATGCCAAGCCTTACGAGACAGTCCCCTACTTCTGGAGCGACTGGTACGAGAGCCGAATCCAGTTCGTAGGCAACGCAGTCGCCGACGAAGTTGTCTTCGCTTCCGGCGATCCGGAGGCTGACAAATTCGTGGCACTGTACCGCTCAGGTGACCGCCTGGTCGGCGCCGCCACGCTGAATGAACAACGCAAGATCATGAAGCTGCGCCGCATTATTGCCAAAAAGGGCACCTGGGCAGATGCGCTCGAGCTCCTCAACCCCACGGAGAAGAAATCATGACCACTACCGCAACTGCCGCCGTACTGCGTAACGGCGACGGCAAGTTCGAACTCGAGGAGATCGAGCTCGGACCGCTGGCGTCGGACGAACTTCTCGTGAAGGTAGTCGGCGCCGGGATGTGTCACACCGACCTTCACATACTGGATCCCGATTTGGTTGCGCAGATGGGCCCGATCATTCTCGGCCACGAAGGTTCTGGCATCGTCGAAGAGGTTGGTAGCGCAGTCAGAGGCATCGAAGTCGGTGACCACGTGCTGATCAGCTACGATTCCTGCGATCACTGCCGCAACTGTCGATCCGGAATACCTTCCTACTGTGACGAATTCATGCCTCGCAATGTTACGGGGCGCCGCCCGGACTTCAGCACGAGCGCGGTCGATCAGAACGGCCTCCCGCTGGCGAACCGATGGTTCGGACAGTCATCCTTCGCCACGCACGCCATCGCAACAGAGCGCAATCTGGTCGTGGTGGACAAATCGCTCCCACTCGAGCTTCTCGGCCCTCTTGGCTGCGGCCTGCAGACCGGAGCCGGTTCAGTCCTCAACGAGATGAAACTGGCTGCCGGACAGAGTATTGCAGTGTTCGGGGCAGGCGGCGTCGGCCTCGCTGCTGTGATGGCCGCCAAGGCTGCAGGCGCCCGCGACATCGTCGTCGTCGACCTGGTCGACTCCAGGCTCGAAACAGCGTTGGAAGTCGGCGCTACCCGAACTGCCCGCGGCGACACACCTGACCTCGTCGAAGCGGTCAAGAACGGCGGGCGCGGACTCGACTTCTCCTTCGAGACAACCGGTGTGCCTTCGGTTATCACGACAGCTATCAGCGTCCTCGACATGCCAGGTAAAGCCGTGCTGGTGGGCGGAAGCCAGGCGAAATTCGAAATCGACCCGACTTTGCTGACCGGCCGGACCGTGACGTATGCCTTGGAAGGGAGTTCGATCCCACAGGTTTTCCTTCCCCAACTCGTGGATCTGTGGCAGCGCGGTTGGTTCCCCTTCGACAAGCTCGTCCAGACCTACCCGCTCGAACAGATCAACCAGGCCGTGGAGGATTCGCTCTCCGGCAAGACCATCAAGCCGGTGCTGACGCCGGCACAACACTGACCACGAAATGGGATCGAGAATGACCTCAACGGATTCGCTAGCTTTATCGGCGGCAGCAACCTCGAATGGACGCGATCTCCTCACCGCCGGCACCTTCGGCGTGATCAACCCCGCGACAGGCGAGGTATTCGCACAGGCTCCGTCCGTCACACCGGATCAACTCGACGAGGTGTTCGCCGCGGCTCAGAATGCGTACACGTCGTGGCGAATCAACGAGGAGTTCCGTCGTGACGCATTGCGCCAGGCAGCAGACGTCATCGAAAGTCGGATCAGCGAACTCGCCCCGATCCTGACCTTCGAACAGGGCAAGTCGCTCGCCGACTCTACGATGGAATTCCATATTGCGGCGACGTGGTTGCGCTACTACGCCGATCTCGAGATCCCGCGGGAAATCATCCGAAACGACGCGGAGGCCTTCGAGGAGGTCACCCGTCGACCGTTGGGCGTTGTCAGTGCCATCACCCCGTGGAATTTTCCGATCACGCTCGCTATGTGGAAGATTGCGCCGGCGCTGCGGGCGGGCAACACGATCGTCGTCAAACCCTCGCCGTACACGCCGCTGGCAACACTTGCGCTCGCCCGAATTCTCCGTGGCACCTTTCCCGACGGTGTGCTGAACGTGGTCACCGGGCCTGATCCTCTTGGCGCAACAATGGTTTCACACCCCGTTCCGCGGAAAGTCAGCTTTACCGGATCAACCGCAGTTGGGCGAAAGGTCGCGCTCGGGGCCGCTGACGACCTCAAGCGCGTCACTCTGGAACTCGGCGGAAACGATCCCGCCGTCATTCTCGGCGACGTGGACGTGGAGAAGATCGCACCCAGCCTCTTCCGAAGCGCGTTCACCAACAACGGACAGATCTGCCTCGCGATCAAGCGCGTGTACGCACACGAAAGCATCCAGCCCCAACTGGTCGAGGCACTCAGTGAAATCGCCAGATCCGTCAAGGTCGACGAGGGCACCGTCGAAGGAACAGAACTCGGGCCCATCAACAACAAGCCGCAGTTCGAACGAGTCAAGGAATTGATTGCGGACGCCGTCAGCAACGGTGCGCGTGCCACCGCCGGCGGCAAGACAATCGACCGAGATGGCTACTTTCATCAGCCGACCATCCTCGACCAGGTCAACGACGGAATGCGCATCGTCGACGAAGAGCAATTCGGCCCCGTGCTTCCCATCATCTCGTTCCGAGACGAAGCCGACGCCATTGTCCGCGCCAACCGAAGTGAGTACGGGCTCACCGCGTCCGTGTGGTCGGGGGATGCCGACCACGCCGCGCAGCTCGCACCGCAATTCGAAGCCGGACAGGTCTCGATCAACGCGCACGGTGCAGGTGTACTACCCCACCTCCCCTTCGGTGGTCACAAGCACAGCGGCGTCGGAGTGGAAAACGGCCCGTGGGGTCTGCACAGCTTCACCGAACTACAGGTGATCGCCGGCCCCTCGCGTCAGTAGCAACATGCCTCCCATTCTGATCGTCAACCGGATGATCGCTCGATAAAGATGCGGCTGACGGCCACGCCGCGTCGACGCAACGGTGCGGGGCGGCCATCGGCAACCAACGTCCGGAGAGTTGGACGTTGGTTGCCATCGGACTTCCAGTGGTGAGGGTGATCAGAACGCGTTTGCGATCCCGGCAACGCACACAGTCGAGAAATTACGAACACTTCGCAATAGTTACTAATACCCCCCAGAAAGAGGACACTCATGTCTACCGTGGTCAACAGCGAGCGCGAGGATCCCCAACCACTGTCTGATCCTTCAACGCCGGGGGCCTGGCTTCTGGGCCAACGCGACCCCACTCGTCCCGCAATCGTAATCGACGGCAAGACAAAAACTTTCGGCGAGCTCATCAGCAAGGTCAACCAGCTCAGCAACAAGTTCACCGCTGTGGGTCTGCGCCGAGGCGACGTCGTCGCGGGTCTGCTGTTGAACGGTGCCGAGTACTACGAAATTGCCCTGGCGTGCACGCAGAGTGGTTTGTACTTCGTTCCGATCAACACCCACCTGGCTGCGCCCGAAGTCGAATACATCGTGCGTGATTCCAACGCGTCCGTCATTATCGTGCATGCAGAACTCGCCGACAAGGTCGTCGGCCGGGTCGAGGACGCAGTGCAGCACCGCGTGGTTATCGGTAGCGCGCCGGCCGACTGGTCCAGCTACGAGTCCTTTACCGACGTCTCGGACGACACTCCTGCCACACGGACACTCGGCTCGCTGATGATGTACACGTCCGGCACCACGGGACGACCGAAGGGTGTACGCCGTCCGCTCCCCGATGCAACTCCCGAGAGTTCACTCGCAATGGCCGCTCAGTACTTGCCGACTGTGGGAATCTTACCGGGGCAACCTGGACGCCATTTGGTTTGTTCGCCCGTGTATCACGCTGCTCCCGGCGGCAACTCAATGTTCCTCTCGCATTCGGGGCATACGCTGTACGTCTTGCCGGGCTTCAAAGCCGAAGATGTTCTTCGCTCGATCAGCGACAACGCGATCACTACCTCCCACATGGTTCCGACGCACTTTCAGCGACTCCTCGATTTGCCTGCCGGCGTTCGAGTTGCTGCCGATGTCTCGAGCATCCAGTCCCTGCTTCACGCCGGTGCCCCGTGCCCCCCGGCGACCAAACGCGCCATGATCGATTGGTTCGGACCGGTGCTGTGGGAGTATCTCGGCTCGACTGAGGGCCAAGTGGCGACGTGCTCCACGCAAGAGTGGCTCGAACATCCGGGCACTATCGGGCGACCGGCGCCGGGCGCCGTAGTGCTCCGGGGGTTGGACGGAGAACTGGCCGCTCCGGGCGAAGAGGGCACTATCTACTTCAAGGCCAGCCCGTTCGAATACTTGGGTGACCCGGAGAAAACCGCTGCTGCGTTCTGGGGCGACTTCGCCACGTCAGGAGACGTCGGACGCTTCGACGACGACGGCTACCTGTACGTCCTGGATCGCCGCGCAGACTTGATTCTCACCGGCGGAGTGAACGTATACCCGGCGGAGGTCGAGGGCGCACTGCTCGAGCATCCTGGCGTCGACGATGCCGGAGTCATCGGCGTGGCCGACCCGGAGTGGGGCCAGAAAGTGGTGGCGGTTATCCAGTTGGCATCCGGATTCAACGGCGACGACGACCTTCGCACGGCACTGGACCAGCACGTACGTGATCAGATCGCCGGATTCAAACGCCCGCGCGAATACATCTTCGTGCAGGACTTTCCACGATCGGCCGCAGGCAAAGTGTCTCGCGCAAAATTGCGGGAACTTGCCAACGGTCAGTAGCGCTCTTCGCGGGAACCCTCAACAGCTCCACCTACAGTCGAGGAAACCTCGCACCACCCAAGTACACAACCGCATATTGTCGGGCGCCCATCTGCCCGAGGTCGCCGTAGTCCACCCGCGGTGACTCGTCGCATAAAAAAGCTCCCCACCTGTGTGAACAGGTGGGGAGCTTTGGCGGTGGCGGAGGGATTTGAACCCTCGGACGGGGGTTACCCGTCACACGCTTTCGAGGCGTGCTCCTTAGGCCGCTCGGACACGCCACCGTTGGTGACTTTACCGGATGGTGTGCCCGAGACCGAAATCGCCTGGTGGCGGATCGCTAGGTCAGCTTGTCCTTGATGCTGGAAGCAGCATCCTTGACCTTCTCACCAGCGTCTTTGACCGCTGATTTCACCTGGTCGCCTTTGCCTTCGTTTTCGAGGTCTTTGTCACCGGTAACACTGCCGGTAGCTTCCTTGGCCTTACCGCCAAGATCTTCTGCCTTGTTCTGAGCTTTGTCTGCGATTCCCACGAGTACTCCCTTGAGTGAACGCGAAACAAATCACCTTCCGGCAATTCGCAGATACCGTGACGGCATCTGCCCTCCACGATGCCTGCGTCTTCCGATTACTGCCACCCCGATGTGGAATCCATCTCGATCGGGAATAGCGAAATCAGGCCCGTTGGCCGCGAAAGAAATCCTCCAAAAGCCCAGCGCATTCGTCTTCGAGCACCCCACCACGCACCTGCGGACGGTACGTCAATCTTCTGTCCCGAACGACGTCCCACAGCGACCCGACGGCACCGGTTTTGGGCTCCCAGGCTCCGAATACGACCCGCGAGACGCGGGCGAGAACCAACGCTCCGGCGCACATCGTGCACGGCTCGAGAGTCACGGCGAGCGTCGCACCTTCCAGGCGCCAACCGTCGCCGTAGACACGTGCCGCCGCCCGCAGGGCCAGAATTTCGGCGTGGGCGGTCGGATCGGAGGACGCTTCCCGCGCATTGGCCGCACGAGCAACCTCGACGCCGTCTGCGTCGAATACCACAGCGCCCACAGGAACGTCGGCGTCCGATGCACTACGCGCGGCATCGATGGCCGCACGGATCATGCGCTGATCGTCAGCGAGTGACATCTATCGCGGGAGCTTGTCGAGCACCGCAGAGAATTCGGATTCGAATCCGAGTCGCTGCGCGATCATCGTCAACTGCTCGTCGGGATACAGATCAGTATCGGCAGCGATCACCGCGAGGACGGGTTCCGGTAGCCCCAGATCAGCCAGGACCGACAAATCCCCTTCTTCCCATGGCTCGACATTGTCGAGCTCATCCGGATCGATGTCGGGGATTTCGACGTTCAATGCGTCGAGGACGTCCGCCGCGATGTCGTAATCGATCGCTGCAGTCGCGTCGGAAATCAGCAGATGCGTTCCCGTCGGCGCGGGACGCAAGATGACAAAGAACTCTTCGTCGACGTCGAGGAGGCCGAACACGGCACCTGAGCTACGAAGCTCGCGGAGTTCGGTTTCGGCGCTTGCCAACGACGTCAAAGCCGCAGAGGTCAAAGCCTTGACCGTCCACTTGCCTTCGTCACGTACCACCGCCACGCCGAAGCCTTCGAACTCCTCCGACTGGTTCGAGGAGGCGCTCTTATTACTCGCGCGCTGTGCACCCATGGCGCAACGGTAGCCCGGCTAGTGCCCGTGAGAGAAGTCCGAGTCCGGATATGCCAACCTGAACGTGTGTCTGCGACCGATTCTGCCCCTCCTGTCTGCGTCCTCGGCCTCGGTTTGATCGGTGGTTCGCTGCTGCGAGCCGCTGCTCGCGCCGGACGCGAGGTGTGGGGTTACAACCGTTCGAGCGAGTCGGCGGACGCAGCGCGCGCCGACGGATTCGAAGCACACACCGATCTGGCGCTCGCTCTTCGACAAGCTCACGAGACCGGCGCGATCATCGTGATCGCTGTGCCCATGCCGGCCGTAGACGCCACCCTCGAAGCCATTGCCGCCCATGCCCCGAACAACCCGATCACCGACGTCGTGAGCGTGAAGGGTGAGGTGAAGGCAGCCGTCGAGCGTCGTGGCCTCAACGCCCGATTTGTCGGCGGGCATCCCATGACCGGAACCTCGGCGTCAGGCTGGGCTGTGGGCGACGCAGATCTGTTCGTCGATGCTGTGTGGGTCGTGGCCACCGACGACGGCGTCGACGCGCAGGTGTGGACGCAAGTAGCGGACCTTGCTCTGGACTGCGGTTCCGTCGTCGTTCCGGCCGAATCTCTCGAGCATGACCGGGCTGTGGCCCGGATTTCGCATCTGCCGCACCTTCTCGCCGAATCGTTGGCGATTACCGGCGCTGCCGGCGGTGAGCTTGCTCTGGGGCTGGCTGCGGGATCGTTCCGCGACGGCACCCGCGTGGCCGGCAGTGCCCCAACTTTGGTGCGGGCGATGTGCGAGGGCAACCGCGACGCCCTCCTGGTCGCACTGGACGAGGCTCTTGCCCTATTGCAGAGCGCGCGAAGCGAACTGCACGCGCACGGTTCGACAGCGGAACTCGTCGACGCGGGATTCGCGGCCCGCGGAGCCTACGAATCGCATGAACGCTGGGACATCACCGATGTGAGCGTCGGAGAATCCGACTGGATCGACCGGATGCGCGACGCCGGCCGCCGTGGTGGCGTGATCCGGCGACGCCGGTAGATCCGCGCTGCCGGTAAATCCGCGCTGTTAGATCCGGCCGGCCAGTCCGGGGTAATCGAGGATGAATCCTTCGTGGTCGACGGTCACCGTTGCACTCGATACCGGCGAGAGCACGCTGATGCCGTCGGTGCCGCTGCTGTAGGTGATGGTTGCGGCCTCGACGCGCAGGTCAAGAAGGTTGACGTACACCACCGGAACCTCGACGTCTTCGGTGTCGTTCTGCAGGCCGAAGCGTCGGATGGGAAGGGTGTTGAAGAACGGGCTGAGGATTACGTCGACGTCGAGCGCACCGGAAAAGGAGGAGCGCTGGTGGTTGGCGCCGTTCTCCACCATCCAGGTTCCCTCTTCGTCGCGGCTGATCGACATCTGACGCTCACCCGCAGCGAGGGCGGTGCGCACTGACAACCTGCGCGTGATACCCGCCTCGTCTGTGACCAGGTCATATGACGCACTGAATGCGGGATGTTCGCTGCACGCGCCACCGATGATCCGGCCTGACGCCTTGATGCGATTGCCGCTCAACTGCACACGTACCGACTCCATGCGAGGAGCGTTGTGCGCCTGCCAGGTCAATACCGCAGGCCAGGATGCGCTATCGGAAGGTTGGATGCTCACCCGACCACGGTAATGGACGATGCCCTCGAGAGCACTGCTGGCTGGTGATTATCACCGCGATCAGGGACCTTTGCTGCCGCGTCGGTGACCTGGGACTGCGTGTGTAAGGCGATTCACAGTCCAATTCGGCTGCCGATACGTGCGGAATGCCCGTGCACAAAAAGTTGTGGCAAAAGCTGTCGGACTTCTCGAGTAACGTGCTTACAAGTCGGTTCGTGAGGAAGGGTGCTGTGACGTCGTCGCAAAGCATGGTGGGGTTGTTTGCCGGTATCGGCGGGCTCGAGTTGGGTCTGTCTGAGCACGGGTGGAACACCGAACTGCTGTGTGAAATCGACCCAGGCGCCCAAGCAGTTCTCCGCTCCCGGTTCTCGGATGTCCCGTTGCACGGTGATGTCACGAAACTGCGCGCGCTCCCCGCCGACATCGACTTGGTGGCTGCAGGATTTCCCTGCCAGGACCTCTCGCAAGCCGGCAAGACGGCGGGCATCACCGGCGCCCGCTCAGGTCTCGTCGACGAGGTATTCCGACTGGTCAAGCGCAAAAAGGGTCCGCGGTGGCTGGTCATCGAAAACGTTCCCTTCATGCTGCAGCTGGGCAAGGGCGCCGCGATGCGTCACATCACCGACGCCCTCGAAGACCTCGGGTACACGTGGGCGTACCGCGTTGTCGACGCCCGGGCATTCGGCCTGCCGCAGCGCCGCCAGCGCGTCATCATGCTCGCCTCGCGTACCGAAGATCCCCGCGAAATCCTCTTCGGCCAAGATGCCGGTGAGCGACTCGGCGGCGACCCTGCAGACTTCCCGTGTGGCTTTTACTGGACCGAGGGCACCCGCGGACTCGGTTGGGCCGTCAACGCCGTACCGACACTCAAGGGTGGATCTTCCGTCGGAATCCCCAGCCAACCGGCGGTGCGGCTGCCGTCCGGTGAGATCGTCACCCCCGGCCTGATCGACGCGGAGCGGCTGCAGGGTTTCGATCCCGACTGGACACTGCCAGCCGTCGACGTCCCGGGCTTGCGACACAGCCATCGCTGGAAGCTCGTCGGCAATGCCGTGAGCGTGCGAATGGCGTCATGGGTAGGTAGCCGTCTGGGCGATCCCATCGAATACGACGCCGACAGCGAGACGCCCCTCGAACCCGGTGACGCCTGGCCGAGCGCCGCGTGGGGCCGCAACCGCCAAGCGTTCCGCGTCCACACCTCGACGTGGCCCGTTCAACACGACTACGAGGATCTGAGCGGGTTCCTCGAAGACACGCGGCTGTTGTCCGCCCGGGCCACCGCTGGTTTCCTCAAACGCGCACGCATGGGCAATCTCCGCTTCATCCCCGGATTCATCGAGGACGTCGAGAGCCATCTCGAGCGGATGGGCGGATATCCCGAGGCAGTTGCATGAGCGGGGCAGTTACATGATCGAGGACTCGCTGTTTCCCGAACCGGAGACCCTGTTTCCGGAACCCCAGCACGAACCACTCTGGGACGCACTGCGACTCGCGGGTGACAAACCGGCCGCAGACGCCGATCGCGGCGAGAAGAAGAACTACGCTCAGCGGCTTTCCAATCAACTCGCGCAGACGGTGGCCGACGCCTTGCGCCCGCTGTACCCCAACATCACCCCCACCGCGACGGGCGAGGGCCAGGAAGCGACGGTGGATGTCGCCAAAGGCCGAAAGCGCTTGGATGTCAAGGCACTCGACCCCACTCTCGGCTTGATCCTGTGCGTGTCGATCAAGACGTACAACTTCCAGGACTACAGCCCCCGGAGCGGAAAGCTCGGTCGCTGGACCAAGAACATTGTCCGCAATGATCACGAATTACGCGGCGAGGCAATGGTTTTGCATCAGCGCCAGCCGTACAGCGTGCTGGTGGCCGTGATGTTCGAGCCGTATGCCACGTGCGACGACGGCGACCCCACCAAGACCAGCGACACCGGCAAATCCTCGTTCGCGCACCATGTCACCACGCTGTCGAAGCGGTCCGGCCGCGGCAAGCGTGCCGTCGTCGGCGTTCCGGGTAAGGCGTGGGTTGATCTGGGTGCCGAGGACACACGCTACGACCTCTTCGAGAAGGTTTTCATCGGACTGTACGAAACCGATGGCGGCGTACGCTTTTTCGACGTCGACGAGCCGCCTCCCCGCAACGGCCGCCCGACCGAGAGCCAAACACTCTCGTTTGACGATTTTGTCGCCATAGTGCACGGTGAAGTGGAGCGTCGCAACAGGTTTGCACCCACATGGTCAGACCCGGACGACAGCGACGACTCCGACAGCTGAGCCTGACGAAGGTGAATGAGCGTGCCCGCGACGGATCCGACAACCAGCGCCCGGATGAGCGCGCAACGTCGACGCGACACCAAACCCGAGATCGCGATCCGGCGCGAACTGCATCGGAGCGGGTTGCGGTACTTCGTCGATCGGGCTCCCGTCAAAGGTGTTCGTAGACGGGCTGATCTGGTGTTTCCGCGGCGGAAGGTGGCCGTGTTCGTCGACGGCTGTTTCTGGCACTGCTGCCCGCTACACGCGACATACCCCAAGAACAATGCGCAGTGGTGGGCGGACAAGTTGGCCGCCAATGTGGTGCGAGACCGTGACACCGACGCGCGCCTGGCCGAACAGGGTTGGACGGTTATCCGTATCTGGGAGCACGAAGATCCGCTGACGGCAGCCGAACGCGTCCGGAACACACTTCTGGCTCCGTAAGCTTTCAGCGTGAAGGAACGCAACGGGGCTCGGTGGGTTTTGGCGGTGGCGCTGATTCTCGGTGGAATCGTCTACTCGTCGTGGATTCTGGAGTTCTTCCTCGACACCGGACTCGACCCCGTGACGTCGTTCCTCAGTGAACTCGACGCGGCAAATCAGAAGTACCGCGACGTATTCGGTAATGCCGACATCGTCTCCGCGGTCTTGCTGTTGGTGGCCGCCACGCTCGGACTACTGGTTACGCGGCGACGCAGGCTTTACGTGACAGGCTGGGTAGCGCTGGCGGTGTTCGGTATAGCGACCATCGCGGACGCGTCGTTTCCGCTGGAATGTTCTGGGCCCGATTGTGAGGCGAGCGCGCCCGGCGGACTGCTACCGCAACTGCATCACGTTCACGCCCTGACCAGCAGCGTAGCGGTCTTTGCCATCTTCACCACGATGATCGCATTCACCGTCGGCGCCTTCCGTTATCGCGAGCATCCGTTACTGCGCACCGTCGGATTGGGCCTTCTGATCGTGACTTCCCTTGCGACGGTATGGATGTTGACAACTAACGGTATTGCGCTCGCCGGCGGAGGTAACCTGGGCTTGGGAATCGCCCAACGTGCACAGGTTTTGGGAATGTCTTTGTGGCTGTGCACCCTGGGTTGTGCGGTAGTGCGGCAACAGGAAAGGTTTTTGAACAGCGATTTCGGGCGATCCTGACATACACGGACCTACCGAAGGGTGTGCCCATGTCACTCGCGTCGACGTTCTTCTCCCACCCGCATCAGGCGTTTACCACGGGGTTTTATCGCAACGAGTCCTTCGACTACGAACTGCGAGTTCTCCTCGGCCACGCAACGTACGGCGGCTCCGATACCGGAGAAGTGCTTGCTGCCATCGCTGAAGTCGGCGACAAAGACCACGAAGGTTGGTACGTCGCGTGGTTCGACCTCGGATCACGGATCTTCGAGGAAGCCGAGGAATCCGCCCGTGCCGGACACCCGCGCAGCGCGTCGAGTGCGTACTTGCGAGCAGCGTCGTACTTCGGTGTTGCGGTCAATGCCGTCGACGGACTGCGTGACGATTCGGTTCTGGTTCCCACGTTCCGGCATCACCGTGCCGCGTGGGACGCCTTTGTCGACACCACCTCGCAGGCAGTGGAGCGTGTGCGGATTCCGTACGAGGACACCACGATGCCGGGGTACTTCTTCCGCCCTCCCGGAGATGTACGACGCCCGACGCTCATCCTGGTGAACGGCAGCGACGGCCCTATCAGTTCGATGTGGGTCAACGGCGGCGCCGGCGCACTCGAACGCGGCTACAACGTGCTGATGTTCGACGGACCGGGTCAGCAGTCCATGCTGTTCGAGAACAATGTTCCGTTCCGCCACGACTGGGAAGCTGTCATCACCCCTGTCGTCGACTTCTTGATCGACCGACCGGACGTCGACGCGTCGAAGTTGGCGATGTACGGCGTCAGTCAGGGCGGCTATTGGGTGCCGCAGTCTTTGGCGTTCGAGCATCGGATCGCCGCAGCAATCGCCGACCCCGGTGTGGTCGACGTATCCGCGTCGTGGCTCGTCCATATCCCGCGCGGCCTGCAGAATTTGCTGGAAGAAGGCAAGGCGGAGGCCTTCGACCGCGATATGGCGATGGGGTTGCGAGCGTCGAAGGAAACCGCTCGCATCTGGCGGTTCCGAGCCCGGCCGTACTTGACCGACGGCTACTACAACACTCTCGCCGAGGTGCGGAAATACCGCCTCGAACATGTTGCGGGCTCGATCACCACTCCCCTACTGCTTACCGATCCCGAACACGAACAGTTCTGGCCGGGGCAATCGCAACGCCTCGCCTCGTTGTCCGGCGGACCCACCACGCTGGTTCCGTTCACTGCCGCCGAAGGCGCAAGCTTTCACTGCCAACCGATGGCCCGGCGCCTCACCGACCAACGCATGTTCGATTGGCTCGACGAGCAGTTGGGGCTCTAGACCGCCGCACCGACCTTCGCCGGACGATTCAGTAGCGTTGCACACATCGGGAGCAACAGAACGGTGATCGCGCCCGCGGCCACCAGAATCGACGCGTTGGCCGACGACATCTGACCGGCACTGACAGCAGCACCAGTGACGGCCACGATCATCGGCAACCCGGTGGCCCCGTACAGCGCGACCTGCGCACTCTCCCTCGTGCTGAAGGGCGGTTCAACCTTCTCGTACTTCGTCGTGAGGAACACCGGCACACCGCGAACCACGATGATGAGAATCAGGAAGGCCAGCAGGGCAGTGGGATTCTCCGCGACCGCGGACACGTCGATTGCCATACCGGACGTGATGAAGAAGATCGGAATGAGGAAACCGAAAGCAATACCGTCGAGCTTGATTTCCAGTCGCTCGTCACCGTCGGGCATCAGTCGTCGCAGGATGAATCCGGCCGCAAAGGCGCCGAGGACGACGTCCAGAGAGAACACAGCCGAGAGCGCGCCCAATCCAACCAGCAGCAGGATCGTCAGGCGCACCGTTGTCTGCGCTGTGGTGTCCTCGCCGGAACGGACAAGCCTGTGCGTCCACGATCCCCGCGAAATCAGCTTTGTCGGCAGCACCGCAAGAATTACCGCGATCAGCGCGAATGCCGCGAGGACCAGTAGTGACAGGACAGCGCCACGCGCACCGAGTAGTAGGGCCATCGCAACGACGGGGCCGAGTTCGCCGACAGCGCCGTGGTTGAGGACCGTCCGCCCCAACCGGGTATCGAGGATTTTGTTGTCCTTGAGAATCGGCAGCAAGGTACCCAACGCCGTCGACGTCATCGCGATCGCAACTGCCGCTTCTGCGGAAATCACACCCTGCGCCCCCAGCAGCGCGACAATCGCAAACGCCAGAGCGAGGCAGAACAGCCACGTGTACAACGCTCGCCGACCACCAGCGCCGCTCAGTTCCTTGCGGTCGATCTCGTAGCCGGCGAGCAAGAACAGCATGCCAAGTCCCAGTTCCCGGAGGATCTCGATGGCCTCGCTGTCCGCGGCGAGGTTGAGTGCGAACGGCCCGACCACCGCGCCGGCAACCAGCAGCAGCACAACTTCCGGCACCAGGCGCCGTGGGAACAGGCCGGCGACAAAGGGCGCCAGCGCGGCGATCAGCGCGATCCAGAACAGCGACGAGGCAATTGAAGGCACGGATCATTATCGGGCATTTGGGACAGATGTGCCTGCGATCACGTCAACGGCGCGTCACCGCCATCGGTCACTTCCGCCAGAACAGGTGATGGGTTACCCCACTCGGGCTTGGCACGATCTCGAGATTGAAGCGGTCGCGCAACTCGTCCGGTGAATCCCAGAGCCGGAGTCCGGATCCGAGTTCGATCGGGGAAACCGCGACGTGCATGGTGTCGACAAGATCCGCGTCGAGAAACTCCCTGACTGTGGTCACTCCACCTCCGAGCCGGACGTCCTTGCCCTGCGCGGCCTCGCGGGCCTGCTCGAGCACTGTCGCCGGGTCTGCGTCGACAAAATGAAAAGTCGTGTCGGACAGAGTGAACGACGGCCTCGGGTGGTGGGTCATGACAAACACCGGCGTGTGGAACGGCGGCTCGTCGCCCCACCATCCCTGCCACTCGAGGTCTTTCCAGGGTCCACGCTGGAATCCGAATTTATTGCGGCCCATGATTTCGGCGCCGATGTTCTGCGCGAAGTCGCGAGTGAAGTAATCGTCGAGGCCGCGGCTTCCGCCGGGATCGGTTCGATTCGGCCAGCTGGCCGTGGCTCCGGCCCACGCGAACATATCGGAATGATCGAACCCGAACGGACTCTCGAAACTCTGGTTCTCACCCGCGGCGACTCCGTCGCT
Organism: Rhodococcus sp. KBS0724; assembly: GCF_005938745.2. NCBI lineage: Bacteria > Bacillati > Actinomycetota > Actinomycetes > Mycobacteriales > Nocardiaceae > Rhodococcus > Rhodococcus sp. KBS0724. The sequence continues at coordinate 329,489 of NZ_VCBX02000001.1, read as the reverse complement.
GGAGACATTGAAGTTCTGGACCCGTAGTAGCTGATTCACTGTGCGCTCCCACACTCTCGAGGATGGTGATACCTGTGTTCAGACTCGGCGGAGAGGTCAAACTCATCGCGGCGTGTGCATCAAGCCTGATCGTCCATGAGACTGAGCGTCTCCCAAGCCTGCTCGATGCGGCCGGCCGAAAAACGGGAATCGGAGCTTTCGAGCTCGGCGAGGATGGCCTGGACTACAGCGACCATGGCTGTCAGCGATGGAGTCACGTAAACCCCCTCGATCGGAGTGATCACGACGTGATCGGCGTATGTGTTCAGGGGTGACGAGTGGAGGTCGGTGAGAACGGCGACAGTCGCGCCCCGCTCGTGTGCAAGACGGGTCAGTCCACGTAATGACCGAGTGAGGCGCCAAACATTGATGACGATGATGCAGTCGCGTTCGTCCAGGTGTGACACGTGAACCGTCTGCGACGTCGCGGATCCTGCCGAGAGGTGGATGTCGTATCCGTAAATGGATGCCAGGTAACTGAGTATCTGAGCGGGTCCCGCACCGGATCCGCTGGTGATCACCACGATTCGGCGCGCCGCCTTCATCGCGTCGGCGACGCTCTTGATAGCAGTGACGTTGGCCGCGGACGAGACGGCGGCGAGGTTCGCCACGTCCTGCCTCAACATTTGCGCCGCCGCCTCCGTTGATTCGGGACGCTCGGGATTTGTTGTCACGAGCGAGTCGAGATATTCGGCCCGGAGCGCTTGACGAAGATCGCTCCACCCTTCGAACTGGAGCTGCTGGGCGGTCCGCACAACAGTGGAGACATTCACCCCAGCGCGCTCGGCGACTTCGCGGCCAGATGCATAAGAGGCGAACTGCGGCATCTGTGCAAGAACCTGTAGCACTCGATCGGCCTGGGCTCCGAGGTTCGCGCGCTCTGCCCTTTGCACGAGCATCGTCCCTACCGTCACCTCGAAGTGCCTCTTTTCACTGCATCTCATACACGGACATCACGCGGCGATGACGACCTGAAACACCTCACCGGTCGCAGTCACGCTATCACCCACAACTCCCAGGATTGCTCGAGAAAACTCGGCTCGCGGGGCGCAGTCGTCTGCTTCGTAACAGCGATGAACTTCGTCGCTGTGGTGCGGTGAAAACGTGGGTCCGGTGAAAACGTGGGTCCGGTGAAAACGTGAAGGGCGAGAATCGCGAGTACAAACAAAATGTTGCATGAATCAAATTGATACATCTAATGTTGCACGCATTCTGATGGGCTCTTGACCGTGGCCGTGGTGGCGATCTTCGATGCAAACGCCCGGCCGCAACCTCGACGACAGCATTCCCGCAGCTCACAGGCAACAATCAAGCGCTTTCAAGGAGAGAGACCATGCACACTCGGGTAGTAAACGCCCACACGCTCGAACCCTCGACTGGCGAGCGGCAGAAAAATGCTTGGATCGATATCGCGGACGGACGGATCGTCGACAGCGGAGTGGGGCAGCCCCCCGCTTCGCACGGTGACATTCGAATCATCGATGCAGGTGGGGGCACCGTCATGCCCGGCTTGGTCGATGCCCACGTCCATATCCTGGTGACGACGACAAATACCGCCGAAATTGCCGGCTGGGCGCCGAGTTACACGACTTCGAGAGCGCTGCGCGCGGCGGGCGCCATGCTCCGACGCGGTTTCACCACCGTGCGTGATGTCGGTGGCGCCGACCATGGAATGGCCCGAGCCTTGAAGGAAGGCTTGGTGCCCGGGCCGCGACTGATCTTCGGCGGTAAGGCACTTTCGCAGACCGGTGGCCACGGAGACTTCCGCTCTCTCAATGACACCTCTGCGCCCTGCTGTCAGCTCAAACCAGACTTCGGACGTATCGCGGACGGTGTCGATGCCGTGCGCCACGCGGCCCGTGACGAGTTTCGCAAAGGCGCGTATCACCTCAAGCTTGTCGTCTCCGGCGGAGTCGCATCCCCGACTGACGAGATCTCAGCTGTCCAGTACACGGAGGAAGAGATACGGGCGGCCGTCATCGAGGCCGAGAACCACAATCGGTACGTCACGGTGCACGCCTACCACCCGCGCTCGGTGAATCAAGCGCTGAGGGCCGGAGTGCGATGCGTCGAGCACGGCAACCTCATCGACGACGAGTCGATCCGCCTGCTCGTCGAGAACGATGCCTTCCTGGTACCGACGATCATCACCTACGAAGCGATGTACGAGGCCGGTGCTGCATCAGGCCTGTCCGCAGGGTCACTGAAGAAGCTCGACGAGGTTCGCACAGCGGCCGTCGGCGCGCTCGAACAGGCCCACCGGGCAGGAGTGAATCTGGTCTACGGCAGCGACTTGCTCGGCCATCTGCAGACGCGTCAACTCGAAGAGTTCACGATCCGCGCGCGCGTCCAGCCGATCCTCGACGTGATCCGCAGCGCCACCAGTACTGCTGCGCGCCTACTCGGTATGGAAGGAGAGATCGGCACACTCGCCCCAGGTGCTCACGCGGACCTCCTCGTGCTGGACGGAGACCCAGAGGTGGATCTCACTGTCCTCACCACTCCGGAGCGGTACTTGCGGCACGTGATCCACGGCGGCGGTGTGACGGATATCGCGATGCTCGTCTAACTCGTACCGAATTCGTGTGAAGGTGTGCAGAAATTACAAGAAAGCCCCTCACCGGCATCTCTGCTGGTGAGGGGCTTTCTGTTGTGCGCCCGAAGGGATTCGAACCCCTAACCTCTTGATCCGTAGTCAAGTGCTCTATCCGTTGAGCTACGGGCGCATGTTCTGTTGTATTGCTGGTCTTGCGTGTCTTACCGTCGTACTTTCTATCATTTCTTACCCGCCGGTCAAAATCACCGGCGTGGCGGAGGCGAGAGGATTTGAACCTCCGGTCCCTCGTAAAAGGGACAACTCATTAGCAGTGAGTCCCATTCGGCCGCTCTGGCACGCCTCCCTGGGGGTTCCGATCCTTTCGGACCGCCGGGACGAAAGATTACACACTTCTCACCACCAAAGGCAAAACGAGTGGTCAGAGGCCCAATACATGGCGTTATCGCAGGTTGCCGTCGAACCAGTCGAAGATCCGGGTGCGGGCGTCGATGATCGCGGCTGCACACGGGTCGTCCTCGTCTCGGTCTTCCAGTACCTGCGGTGGTTCGTCGGCTCGATGCGACAGCCCGGTGTAACTCACCACCAGGGTCGCCACGTCGGCTTTGGCCGTCGCCTCCCTCAATCGATTGACGTGCTCGGGCGGAGTATCGGGATCGTCGTCGCCGAAGAGTGCTAGCCACGGAGCTTGCAGAGACCTTGCGGCGTCGACCAATGCCTGCGCGTCGACGGACAGGGATTCGACGATTCCGCGGGCGGCGACGCTCACAGCCGCACCGACGGGGCGACTGGTTGCGACGAGCATGGCCGCGGTGCCGGCCGCGTCGAAACCGAGGACGCCGGTGGTGTCGGTGGGGACGTCGCGGCCCGTCAGCCAATCGAGGGTCGCGTCGACGTCGGCGAAAAGGTTGTCGCCGAAAACGTCGCCCTGCATATGCTCGGGCTCCCGGTGAAAAAGGTGGGGAGCCACCACCAGCCAGCCGTCGAGGGCAAGGGCCGCCATCAACTCCACGAGGGCTTTGCTGAACTGCCTGGCCTCGTGCAATACGACGATCGCGCCACGAGTCGGGCCGTCGGGTTCCACCACGGTCAGTGGCACAGTGGCGACGCCGCCGTCGGCCACCCGCAGATTCGCGGCATCTCGGAACATTCCCGACATGTTCCTACTCTGACACGTGGACGGCTCGAGCGCACCGAATGCGAGCGCGCATAATCGGACTGTGACCCCACACATTCGCCCCGACCTCGCTTCGATCCCCGCCTACGTTCCCGGACGCAATTTTCCGGGCGCGATCAAACTCGCGAGCAACGAAACGACGCTGGGCCCGCTGCCCAGCGTCCGCGATGCCGTCGCCGAGGCTGTCGGGCACGCGAATCGTTACCCCGACAACGGCGCGGTGGCGTTGATCGAGACGCTTGCGTCATTCTTGAATGTCGAACCGGCAAATGTCGCTGCTGGTTGCGGCTCTGTGACGCTGTGCCAGGAGTTGGTGCAGGTCACGTGCGATCCGGGCGACGAGGTCATCTACGCGTGGCGCTCCTTCGAGGCGTACCCGGTGGTGACTCAGGTTGGCCACGCGGTGTCCGTGAAGGTTCCGCTGGCCGAGGATTTCGGGCACGACCTCGACGCGATGCTTGCCGCGATCACGGACCGCACGCGCCTGATCTTCATCTGCAACCCCAACAATCCGACCGGCAATGCACTGTCGAAGGCGGAACTCGAGAACTTCCTCGACGCCGTCCCGCCCCGCGTCGTCGTCGCGCTGGACGAGGCGTACTACGAGTACTCCCGTTCCGATGCCGATGGCATCGAACTTTTCCGCGATCGACCGAATGTGGTTGTACTGCGCACGTTCTCGAAGGCGTACGGATTGGCCGGCATCCGGGTGGGTTACGCGGTGGCACATCCGGAGATCATCGTCGCGCTCGGCAAGGTCCACACACCGTTCTCGGTGAGCGCGCTCGCACAGACCGCCGCCATCGCGTCGTTGGCTGCTGCCGACGAGCTGCTCGCCCGCACCGACACCGTCATCGCGGAGCGGACTCGCGTTCGCGCCGCTCTGATCGAGGCCGGCTACACGGTTCCCGAATCGTCGGCGAATTTTGTCTACCTACCGCTCCGTGAGCTCTCCCCCGGCTATGCCGACGCCAGTACCGAAGCGGGCATTCTGATCCGCCAGTACGGCACCGAGGGTGTCCGCATGACCATCGGCGACCCGGCCGAGAACGACGCCTTCCTTGCCTTCGCCTTGACGGAAGAGGCAAAGCGTTTGGCGGGAATCGGCGTCAGCGCGTGACACTTGATACATAACTGTTACGCCCAGCCCTAGAATTCGTTCTCACGGCCAGGCACACTCAGGAAGGCTCAAAACCGGTCCGGACGAAGGAGCACGACATATGACGCGAGGCATCACACGCGCCTGTGCTGTGCTCGCGACTTCTGTCCTCGCAACAACCGCAACCTCCCTGGGTGTGGCCGGTGCCGATGTGGTGAGGACCCAAGGCGCCGATACCCTCTCCGTTCGACTGCTCGCGTTCAACGATCTCCACGGCTCGCTGCTGCCACCCGAAGGCGAACGCAGCAAGATCATGCAGGCCGACGGTTCGCACACCCCCGCGGGCGGAGCCGCCTACCTCGCTGCGTACGTGTCCCAACTGCGGGGCCAGGCATCGAATTCGCTGCTGTACTCGGTCGGTGACAACTGGGGATCGTCCGCGCTGGAATCTGCGATGTTCAACGACGAACCGACTGTCGAACTTCTCAACCGCATGCAGATCAACGCGTCGGCGATCGGTAATCACGAACTCGACGACGGACTCGCGGAATTCCGTCGGATGGAATCGGGCGGGTGCTCGGCGGACAACGCGTGCACCTTCAGTCCGTCCTTCGGCGGAGCCAACTTCCCGCTGATGGCCGCCAACATGACGTACGCCGACGGCACCCCGGCGACGCTGCCCTTCACGGTCAACATCGTGGACGGCGTTCCCCTCGGAGTGATAGCGATTGCCGCTAGCAACACAGCTCAGATCGTGGCACCGGACGGCGTCTCGAACCTGAAATTCGGCGACGAGGTCGAGGCAATCGATCGCACCGCGGACGTTCTCGACTTCTTCGGCGTCAAAGCCATCACCGTGCTGCTGCACCGCGGCGACGAACCGGATATTGCGGGTGGACCCAACGACTGCAATGTCACGTCGGGCCCAGCGCGCGACATCGCATTGCGGGCGTCCTCGAAAGTCGACGTCATTTTTACCGCGGACAGTCATCAGCAATACAACTGCGAATACCCCGATCCCGCCGGAAATCCCCGCGTGGTGATGCAGGGCGCGTCGCACGGTCGCATCGTCTCCGTCGCGGACGTCGTGATCGACCGCACCACACGGGACGTACTGCGAGATCAGACATCGTCGTTCAATCAGATAGTGACACACGATATTTCGCCGGACCCCGACACTGCGGCGCTTGCCGAAAAAGCGTGGGATGCAGCCGCTGAAGTGGCGCAACGTCCGGTCGGGACGATCACCGCCGACCTGACCCGCGACCAGGTGCCCAGCGGCGAATCCGCCCTCGGCAATCTTGTTGCCGACGCTCAACTGGCGGCAGGCACCCCACGCGGAGCGCAGATCGCGCTGACCAACCCCGGTGGAATGCGCGAAGACCTCGACGCCGGAACCGTGACGTACCGCCAAGCTCACGCGGTGCAACCGTTCGGCAACAGCCTCGAGGTGCTGTCGATCACAGGCGCCGTACTGAAAGACACTTTGGAACAGCAGTTCCAATTCTCGCCGGAGTACGCGGCGTTCGAACGAATCCTGGCCCCGTCGGCCGGTTTCACGTACACCCTCGATCGCAATGCTCCCGCAGGCTCACGCATCTCGGATATGCGCCTGAACGGGGAAAACATCAACCCGGACACGGTTTATCGTGTTGCCGTCAACAAGTTCCTGGCCGAAGGCGGCGACGGGTTCACTGCCCTTCGCAGCGCCACGGAAACGGCCGGAGCCGGAACCGACCTCGACGCCTTGGTAGCCCTGTTCACCTCCGGCTCACCGGTCTCGTCGCCGGCCACCGATCGCATCCGCACAGTCGGCTGAATAGGCATCAGCGAGCCGATTGCCTAGTCTCGACTGGTGATCATCGCGACCCATAACGGCAAGTTCCACGCAGACGACGTCTTCGGCGTATCGCTCCTGAAGCAGCTGTACCCCGACGCGACCGTCGTCCGCACCCGTGACGAGGACGTCCTGAACAGCGCAGACATCGTGCTCGACGTCGGCGGACGCTACGAACCGGCGGCCGGCCGGTTCGACCACCATCAGCGAGGCGCGGGCGAACGCAGCAACGGCATCCTGTACTCGGCCTTCGGGTTGCTGTGGCAGGAATACGGCCTGAAGTTCTGCAACGGCGACGAGTCCGTGTGCCGTCGCATCGACGGCCGCCTGGTCGAGGGCATCGACGCCGTCGACAACGGCCAGGAGATCTACACCCTCAACGACTTCGGCACCAAGCCTTTCGACTTGTCCTCGGTTCTGGATCTGTTCAATCCCATCTCGTCCACGGACGAGGAGTTCGACACGCAATTCGAGCTCGCAGTTGTTCTCGCATCGCAGATCCTGATTCGCTTGCGCGCCAAGTACGCCGGTGACGCAGCGGCCGAAAAGGAGTTCGCCGACACGTACGCCAAGGCGTCGGATCCACGGTTCGTCGTGCTGGAACGCTTCATTCCGCACGGCCGGGCAGCGTCGGCTCAGCCGGAACTGCTGTTCACGATCTTCCCGAACACCAACGGCGGCTGGTCCATTCAGACCGTCAAGCCGGCTGATTCCAAGTTCGGTTCACGAAAGCTGTTGCCGGAGGGGTGGCGCGGCCTCAACGGTTCGGATCTGGCGGCCGAAACCGGTGTCGACTCGTCCGTGTTCTGCCACAAGGCCGGTTTCATCGCTGCCGCACACACCCGCGACGATGCGATGAAACTGCTGGAATTGGCTCTCGCCGCGTAGACCCTCAGCGGCCGAGCGCGGTTTGTAGCGTCGGCCAGGAATCGTGCAGCGCGTCTTGGTAGTACGGCCACGAATGGGTTCCGCTGTCCCGGTACGCAAACACGCCCGCGATGCCCAGTCCTTCGAGCTTGCTCTCGAAGGACTGGGTGCACGAATTGACGAGCGCTTCGAGCGGTCCGCCCCTGATTATCGCCGTCACTCCATCCAGGGTGAGGGCTGTGTTGTGCGCTCCGGGCAGTCCGGTGCTCGCCGAGCTGTAGATCGTTTTGCCGCGCAACGCCTCTACGTTGTTCGACGGATTGTGACTGAGCCAATCCGGATCGCCGGCAGACCCCCACATATTCGTGGCGTCACCGCCCTTGCTGGCCACCGTGGCACGCACGAAATCCTGCGAATACAACTGCGTGGTGTCGAGACATCCACTGTACGAAGCTAATCCCGTGTACAAGTCCGGATTCCGAGTGATCAGGTTACCCGCGCCGAGCGCACCCATGGATACACCGCCGACAGCATTGGTGCCGTTTCCGTCGAAGGCCTCGTCGATGAGGGGTGGCAACTCCCGGGTCAGAAACGACTCCCACTTGTTCACACCGAGGTTCGGGTCGTCGCTGCGCCAGTCGGTATAGAAACTGCCGGTACCTCCGACCGGCAGAACCACATTGACATCCTTGTCGGCAAAGAATGCCTCGATGTCCGTGTTCTGCGTCCACGTACTTTCCGTGTACTCCGATTCGGAACCGGCACTGACCCCGTCGAGGAGATAGAACGTGGGCCGAGTGCCTGCCGCACTCGCGGGGTACAGAACCTGAACCTGAACTTCGCGACCCATCGACGGGGAGTCGACGAAGACTGCACTGCGGGTGGGCGTCAATTGCTCGATCCGATCGATGTGAGCGACTGTTTCTGCGTGGGCTGCTTGGGCGGCGCCGACTACACCGAATGCACACAACGAGAGAACCACTCCGAATGCCACTGACGTCCGCATAAGTGAGCACCCTCTCACATACCGCCCGACCCGATTGACGGCACTGCGGGCAACCCTCGTTTGAGTGGATGAGGCGCCGGGTATGCGTCACTGTTGGCAAGTTCTCCACCGATGCACACACAGGTGTGGATAACTTCATTCACATCCCGCCCATGACTGTGCATAACCTGTGCACAACCACCTGAATTACATCAAGGTTATTCCATCTACCTCGACTGACAGGGTTCTACACAGTGTGGATAACTTTGTCCTCGGATTCGCCGAAGCGTTGCCATTTCGGGCGTGTCCACGCAGTTCCGACCCAACACGACATGATTTGTTCACAAGGAGGCAAACTCCCCATACTGAGTGCATGATCTCCGCCCTCCTGGCCGCTGCCGCCGTTCTGGCGCTCCTCACACTCGTGCCGGGACCGGACATGGCCGTCGTGACGCAGGCATCGCTTACCGGCGGCCGATCGTCCGGATTCCGGGTAGCGGTTGGCATCATCAGCGGACTGCTCGTGTGGGGCTTGCTCACCGTGCTCGGCTTGTCGGCCCTGCTGGCCGCTTCCGCAGAGGCATACACCGCCGTGAAGCTGGCCGGCGCTGCCTATCTGATCTATCTGGGTGCGCGAGCGTTGTGGGAAAGCCGCACGTCGCGAATGCAACAACATTCGACTGCCGCCCGTTCCCAGAAGCCCGGAACCTGGAAAACCGGTTTCACCACCAACCTGCTCAACCCCAAGATTGCGGTCTTCTACACGAGCCTGCTGCCACAACTGGTTCCTGCGGGATGGCCGACGGGTCCGTCACTCACGCTGTTGGTCCTCATCCACGCCGCAATCTCCATCGCCTGGCTCAGTGCCTACGTCATGCTGCTCTCCCGGGCCCGTAGCACCTTCGAGAAGCCGAAAGTGCGGCAGGCACTAGAGCGCATAACCGGCACGGTTCTTCTAGGATTCGGAGCGAAGATCGCGCTGGAAGCGCGCTGAGTCGACACATCAGAGAAGAGCAGACAGTGGGCGCGTGGGGATCGGGACCGTTCGAGAACGACGGTGCGGGGGATTTGATTGCATCCATCGGGCACGGTGACTTCACCTTCGAATCCGTGGAATGGGCATTCGAGGACGATTACCTCGAGGTGGACGGCGGCCAAATCGCCGTCGCATTGCTCGAATTGGTGCTCATCGTGCGCGCCGATCGCAAACGCGATCCTGCCGTCGAGGAACTTGATCTCGACGCCTTCGCCGACGCCTTGACCAGTGAGCGGCTCACGTGGCTGATCGAAATGGTGGAACGCACCATCGCGTCGACCGATTCGGAACTGTTCGAACTGTGGGACGAGCAGGGACCCGAAGAGCTCGCGGCCTGGCGGATCCCCGTGGTCGACGGCCTCGAAGATCTGCGCGTGCTGTCGGTCTGATTTCACCGGCGCTCCATCACGTTTGCTTATCGGGCCACAACAGTTCGGTCTTGGTCAGATGCCCTGGTAGACCCCTATGGTCGAACGGATCACCGAGTGAGAATTGTGGCTCGTCGACGACGGGAATCCACGCTCACCCCGGACCCAGGAGCAGACCATCATGGCGACATTCGTTCCGGCTGCGCGCGTCGACAGAATCAGGGAGTCGCCGAGTGTGGCTGCCGCACAACGAGTGCGCGAGCTGAAGGCACAGGGCCGCGAGATACTCGACCTCACGGTCGGTGAGCCCGACTTCGACACACCGGACAACATCAAGTCGGCGGCGATCACGGCCATCAACACCGGCCAGACGAAGTACACGGCAGTCAACGGCATCCCGGCACTGCGCGAGGCGATCGCAGCACGCGCGGCTTCGCGAACCGGAATCGCGTACGCGGACAATCAGATCACCGTCGGCGGCGGCGCAAAGCAGGTCATCTTCCTCGCTTTGATGGCGACCGTCGAATCCGGCGTCGAGGTCATCGTTCCCGCGCCGTACTGGGTTTCGTACCCGGATATGGTGCTCGCACACGACGGAACTCCGGTGATCGTCAACTGCGAGGAGTCCGACAACTTCCTTCTCACCCCCGAAGCTCTCGCCGCTGCGATCACCCCGAATACCAAGTGGGTCATCCTCAATGCCCCGGGCAACCCCACCGGATCGGTGTACACCCGCGAGCAGTTGCAGGCCATCGCCGACGTGATCGAGGCTAACCCCCACGTCAGCGTGCTGGTCGACGAGATCTACGACGAGATCAACTTCGGCGACGCTCCCGTCCCGAGTCTGCTGCAGGTCGCCCCGCACCTTCGCGATCAGGTACTCGTCACCAACGGCGTTTCGAAGTCTCACGCCATGACCGGGTGGCGGCTCGGATACGGTCTCGGTAATTCCGGTCTGATCGGCGCCATCAACAAACTGCAGGGGCAGAGTTCTTCCTGCCCGTCCTCGATCAGCCAGGCCGCAGCGGTGGAAGCTCTTACCGGCGACCAGAGCTTTCTCACCGAATCCGTTCGGAGCTACCGCCTTCGGCGCGACCTCTCCGCTCGGCTCCTCGGTGCGATCCCCGGGCTCGAGCCCGTCGTTCCGCAGGGTGCGTTCTACCTTTTCGTCAACTGCGCCGGCCTGATCGGCAAGCAGACCCCGGACGGCACCGTGATCGAGTCCGACCAGGATCTGGTTCTCTACCTCCTCGACGAAGCGTCGGTTGCCACCATCCAGGGTTCGGCCTACGGCGCATCTCCGTACTTCCGCATTTCCTTCGCCACGTCGGAGGCTGTCCTCGAAAAGGCTGCGGCACAGATCGCCGACGCAGTCGAACGCCTTTCCTGATTTTCCATACCTTCTGGAGTACAAGATGATTCACGTCAAGACCAAGATCGACCGCGCGGACAAAGACCTGATTGCCGAACTGGGGACGTTCTCCGCGGCCACGATTCACGAGGCACAGGGGCGCAAGGGTTCGCTGCATCCGGCGATCAAGCCGATCGATCGCGACATGAAGTTCTGCGGTTCAGCTTTCACCGTCAAGTGCCACCCCCGCGACAATCTCATGCTGCAGGTAGCGATCAGCTACGCCCAGCCGGGCGACGTTCTGATCGTCTCGTCGGGCGATCAGGCAGCCGGCCAGTTCGGCGACGTCCTGGCCAATGCCTGTGTCGCACGAGGCATTACCGCTCTCGTCACCGACGGCGGAGTCCGCGATACCCGCGAGATCCGTGAACTCGGATTCCCCGTCTTCTCCAAGCATGTGTACATCGAGGGAACCGTCAAGGAATCACTCGGCCCGATCAACCATCCCCTCGTCTTCGGCGATCAGGTCATCTACCCCGGTGACGTCATCAAGGGCGATTGCGACGGCGTTGTTGTCATCCGCCGTGAGGAGGTTGCCGAGGCGATCGAACTCTCGCGCGCCCGCGACGAAGCCGAGGCCGGGTACATCGAGCGTTACAAGCAGGGCGAAACCCCGCTCGAGGTAAGCAATCTGACCGCGCTCTTGGAAGCCAAGGGCTTGGTGGTGGAATAACCTGCTGTGCGCCTTTATTAACCGCCCGCGGTTAATAAAGGCGCACAGGGCCGAAGGCCTTAGAACCTCAGCAACACCTTCCCCGACACCGAAGCATCCTTGGCCACCGCGAAGGCTTCCAAAGCCTCCTCGACCGGATATTCGTGGGTGAGAACAGCATCAACAGCCAGGGAACCGTCGGCGAGTGCGAGAAGCACCTCGTCGATTTCGTCGTTGAAGCGGAATGAGCCCACCAACTCCAACTCTCGTGTGATCGCCAGCGAGATGTGTACCGGTTGGGGTCCGGACGGAAGGAGCCCGAGCATGACTACCCGTCCACCTCGCGTCGCACCGCGAATGGCGGATTCGAGTCCGCGATGATTGCCGGTGCACTCGATGACCACGTCGGCATCGGATGCGGCGACAGCATCGGCATCGGTGGCCTTCAGAACCCGATCCGCCCCGAGCGTCGACGCGATCTGCAGCGGGACGTCGTGCATGTCCACCGCGGTGATCGACTGCGCGCCCGCCCGTTTGAGCACGGCTACGACCAGGGCGCCAATGGGACCGCAACCGACGACCAGCGCTTTCTTGCCGCGAACGTCGCCTGCTCGTGAAACAGCGTGCCAGGCAACGCTTGCCGGCTCGGCCACCGACGCGGTCCGCAGGTCCAGCCGCTCGGGCAGTTCGCGGAGCATGCGCGTCGGGAGCACCGCGTATTTCACGAATGCGCCTTCGGTGTGCGGGTATTGCGCCGCACTGCCCAGGTACGTGCAGCAGGGTGAGAGGTTGGGTCGATCGCTCGGGAACCGCGGAGTGGTGCCGCCGGGCGTTGCGGGGTGTACGGCTACGGAAGTTCCGACTGCCGGCCCGGTTCCGTCGGCGGCGGCCGCCACGACCGTGCCGACTACCTCATGGCCGAGCAGCATCGGTGCCTTGAGAATCGACTCCCCCGCCGCGCCGTGCGTCCAGTAGTGCAGATCCGATCCACAGACACCGCCGTAGGCGATCTCGACCACGGCCTGCTCGGCGGTCGGCGCGGTCAGCGCACGTTGCTCAACTCGCAGGTCGCCGGCGGCGTGAGCCACCACTCCGAGCGTCGTATCCGGTAGTGCAAAACTCATGATGCGCTCTCTCAGTCGTTGCGGCGGATGAAGTCGAGGCCACCGGGAACCTGGAAGGTGGGAAGCACCTCGATGAGACCCAGGTTTACGTGGCCGGGAGCGTCGATCGCGAACTCGATGGTATCCGCGATGTCCTTGGTGGTGATGGATTCGTAGCCCTCGTAGAAGGTTTCCCACGCTTCCTTCATGGCTTCGGGCGTGCCACCGAGGTTGCGGCCGAAGATCTCGGTCTCGACCCGGCCGGGGCAGATCTCGGTCACTCGGATCCGCTTGCCGATGCAGTCGTTGCGCAGCTGACGCGAAATCTGGTGCACCGCAGCCTTGGTCGCGTGGTAGGCAGTGTGGCCGTAGAAGTTGTACAGGCCGGCGATGGAACTGATGTTGACGACGTGGCCGAGATCGCGCTCCACCATTCCCGGCAGCAGAATGCGGCACAGGTGCAGCACGGCACGAAGGTTCACGTCCACCATCGCGTCGACGGACGCTTCTTCGGCGTCGAGAATGTTTCCCGTAGCGGACACACCGGCATTGTTGACCAGGATGTCGATCTCCAGTCCGCCGACAGCTTCGGCGAGCGCTGCGGTGTCGGTGATGTCCACGGGCAGCGGGATCATTCCGGTGCGATCGGCAACCTCACCGAGCTTGTCGGCGTTGCGGGCGACGCCGTAAACCGTCAGTCCACGCTTGGTGAACATCTCGGTGACTGCGGCGCCCATCCCGGTGTTGGCGCCGGTGACAAGTGCTGTGCGGTAATCGGAGAAAGGCATTGTGTGCTCCTACAGGAAGAAATTGGTATGACCCGGCGGCCGCCGCAACTGCAGGCGACCACCGGGCCGGTTCAGGAGTGACTCACGAATGAAGTCACAGAGTGTCGCGAAGCGGAACGTGGGCGCGATCGGTGATGGTGCTGACCGCGATCAGGGTGCCGACTGCGGTGATGACCGCGTAGAACGCGGGAACGTAGATGCCGAATTCGGGGATCAGCCACGTCATCAGCAGCGGCGCGGTACCACCGAAGAGTGCGGACGAGATGTTGTATCCCAAACCGTAGGCGGAGTAGCGAACCCGAGTGGGGAACAGTTCGACGATCAGGATGTGGATGACGGCCGTGTGTCCGGCGAAGATCACCGCCATGAGGCAGGCACCGAGAACAGCGAGTCCGATATTGCCGGTCACGATCATGGCGTAGCAGGGGATCGCGCCGATCGCCATTGCCGCAGCAGCACCGGCGATGACCTTCTTACGGCCGATCCGGTCGGAAAGGGCACCCATGAACGGGATCGCGAGACAGATCGCCACGAGGCTGGAGGCGGTGACGAGAAGTGCCGTACTGGTGGAGAATCCGATCTGATCGCCCTTGAGGAACGTGGGCATGTACGAGAACAGAACGTAGTAGCCGGATCCGTTCATCAGCGGGATGAACAGGGCGAGAATCATGGCGCGACGGTGCTCGGGAGTGGAGAACGCTTCCTTGAGCGGATTGCGCGACAAGCCGCCGGATTCCTTGAGCCGCTCGAAGTTCGGGGTATCGGAGATCGCGCGACGGATGTACCAGCCGATGATTCCCATCGGAATCGCCATGAGGAACGGGATGCGCCACGCCCACGATGCGAGTCCGCCGCCGTTGATGGCTTCGGCATTGAGCCACGGTGACATGGCAAACGCGATCATCGTTCCGGTCAGCAGTGCCAGGAACGACGCGATCTGCGCGTAGCTGGTGATCAGGCCGCGCTTGCCTTCCGGAGCGTGCTCGGCGAGGAACGTCATGGCGCCGGCCGCTTCACCACCGACGGAGAATCCCTGCACGATCCGCAGGAAGATCAGTAGCGCCGGTGCCGCGATGCCGATGGCCGCGTAGGTGGGCAGCAAGCCGATACCGGCGGTCGCCACGCTGATCAGCATGATGACGAACACCAACATCTTCTGTCGGCCGATCCGGTCGCCGAGGATGCCGCAGACCACCGCGCCGAGGGGCCGGACGAAGAACGAGACCGCGTAGCCGGCGAACACCAGCATGAGAGCGTCGCTCGACTTCGAGACGTCGAAGAACACGATGGCCAGTGCCGTCGCCATGAACGCGAAGACGCCGTTGTCGTAGAGCTCGACGAAGATGCCGACGCAGCCCGCTGCGACGACTTTCCGGACCTTGCGCGGGTCGGCCACCTGGCCGTCTACCGCTTCGATGGTGTTGGTCATGCTGTCTCCAAAATAGACGCGCGGCGCGGAGCGCTCGCGGGGCGTGTGGTGCCGACGTGGCTCGGTACTCGGGCTTCCGAGGTGTGAAGAGGTATCCGGAGGGTGGTGAATACGTTCTCCACACGCCGCCTCAGCAAGGCGATGCGGTGCTGCTGTTCACGGTGCTCTGCAACGGCCGTTGCGACGCTGCAGTTCCGGAATCGGACACGGTGCCCTGGTCGGGCCTGTCCCAGCTGTGAGAGTGAAACGGTGGTGACGACGGCTAGCACCGGATAGCCGGCAGTGACGCCTCTACCTCGATGCAGGACCAGAAGTTCGTTGCCTGCGGGTACTTCGATGGCTCCGATGGGGACGCCGCGGGAAAGGACCTCGCCGGTACTGGTGCGTTGTGGGAGCGGTCGCTGATCGGTAGGCGCCAGCCTCAGCCCGATGTGGTTGCTCTGATCGCCCACGACAAATTCGGTGTCGAAGAGCGCGGCAGCGCTGTCGCCGAAGTCCTCGATGTCGGGGCCGTCCGTCACGTCGAGCGTCCACACGCTGCCGAAGGCGGGCCGGTCCGGTAGGAGCCGGAACAGCGGCAACCGGAACACCGGGTGGTCGATCGGCGGGCAGTCGACGTCGATGACGAGCGACTCCCCCGCAGTCAGGTGATGGCCGAATCCGAGCACCTGGTCGGGAGCGCAGCTCCCCAGAAGGTAGTCGGCCGTCAGCTCCCCGTGGACGGCGATGTAGACGCGCAGCCCGTCGTGGATTCCGGTGACGGCAAGCCGCTGACCGGCGCGCCAGACGATTGGCTCCCATTGCGGTTGCCGATGGCCGTCGACGGTCACCGTTGCCGGTGCACCCGTGACCGCGATCAGCAGATCCGTGGACGCCGACGCGGCGAAGTCGAGCGCCGTCAGCTCCAGCAGCGGGGCCGCGCGCCTGCTGCCTACCAACGCGTTCGCGATCTCCGCGCTGATCTGGTCGGCTGCGCCGCCTGTAGCCTGGCCGAACTGCGACGCCGATCCACGGCCCAAATCCTGCACGGAACTGATTCCGGGTGTCAGGACGGTAATGGTCTCAGCCATGGGAATCGCCTCCGATCGGAAGGAGCGAGCGTCCGTCGAATTCGTCCCAGCGATCGGCGTCGATCGCGCGGAAGACGAACAGATCGCCCGGGCGGTAGACAGAAATCTGCTCCGCCGCCGGATCGACCAAAGTGAGTGGAGTGCGGCCGATGACGGCCCAACCGCCGGGTGCCGGCTTTGCCGAAACGACTGCCTGACGTCCGGCCACCGCAACCGAACCGGCCGCGACGCGGGGCCGCGGGCTCGATCGACGCGGGATGGGAAGGCCGAACGCCGGGCCGTCGAGCATCGGGGCGCCGCCGGGTGAGCCGTAACAACGCATGACGAGCGGAGCCGCGGAGTGCAGCCGAATCACTTCGGTGTCGGAGACGCCGAGGAACTGTGCCGTCTCGCGCAGGTCTGGGCCGTACTCGCCGCCGTAGACGACGGGGATCTCGAACGTCCGGGGTGCGCCCCACCGTGGCTCGGGGGCGGCCGCTGCATCGGACACCAGTGCGCGGACGGCGTCGTGGTCAGTGAGGAGGTTGTCGAACTCGACGAGCAGGGCGTCGTACGTCGGGATGACACTGACGATGCCGTCCGAGCTGGGGTCGAGGCGTGCTGCGATCGAGCGGACGGTGTCCCAGTTCTGCTCGACGGTTCCGCCTCGGACACAGACCCGGACTGCGGCGTCACCGCAGTCGTCGACGGCGGTCTTCACGCCGAACACCCGACATCACGTGCGTGACGTGACGCCACGACCTGGGCCAGTGGCGCAATGGTGACACCGGCAGCTTCGAGAGCAGCGCGGATCGCTTTCGCGTTCGCGACGGCGCCGGGATTGTCACCGTGCACGAGGACGGTATCGGCGACAACCGGGATCATGGTGCCGTCCACCGCTTCGATGACTTCTTCGACCACCATGCGAACAGTCCGCTCGACCAGAACGTCGATGTCGTGAATCACCGCTCCCGGCTCGCTGCGGGCCACAAGGGTTCCGTCGGCGTTGTAGGCACGATCCGCGATGCCGACGATGCCGACGCTCAATCCCCGGGTGTTCGCCTCGTCCGCCAACGCCCCGTCCTGGGCGAGCACGATCAACGACGGATCGAAGGCCGTGACCGCATCGACCACTGCGCGGGCGTAATCCTGGCGTACGGCAACAAGATTCCCGAGCTTGCCGTGGGGAGCGATGTGGGACAACGATGTTCCGTGCGCGACCGCAAAAGCATGGAGTGCACCCAGCTGGAACAGCACATCGGTGCGCACCTCGTTCTCACTGAGATCCATCGCGCGACGGCCGAACCCGGCGAGGTCCGGGAAACTCGGATGCGCGCCGATTCCGATTCCGCGGGCCACGCAGCCGCGAACTGTGGAATCCATCGTGCGTGGATCACCCGCGTGGAATCCGCAGGCGATATTGGCCGACGTCAAAGTGTCGAGCAAAGCTTCGTCGGCGCCCATAGTCCACGCGCCGAAACCTTCGCCGAGATCGGCGACAAGATCAACACAGGTTGCCATTTCGGTCCTCCCGGTTTGTTTGCGGAGTCGTACGGGCGCCGTTGCCCGTCGTTGTCCTGTGTGTTGCCTTTTGTGTTTCTGGGACGCTACTCAGGATCTCCAAAGGGTTGTTAATACCATTTTGCGTTGGGGTGATCGGAATTCGATATGTCGGTTGAGCTGGTAGTTTGCACACCATGGATACGAGAAGGCTCTACTCGTTCGTACGAATTGTGGATGCCGGCAGCATCACCCGAGCTGCCGACATTCTGCATATCGCGCAACCCGCGCTGAGCCAGCAGATGACGTCGCTCGAAACGCAGTTCGGTCAGCAACTCCTGATCCGCAGTAAACAGGGCGTCGAACCGACCGATGCGGGGCATGCGTTGTATCGGCATGCTCAGGTGATTCTGCGTCAGGTGGAGAGTGCGCAGGCCGAGGTATCCGTGGTCGGGCGGGCGCTCGCGGGCGGCGTCTCCGTCGGCCTCGCTCCGTACAGCACCGCGACGGCAATTGCCTTGCCGCTCTTGGCCCGCGTGCGCGAACAGCACCCGAACATCTTGTTGCACATCAACGAGAACTTCGGTGGTGTGCTCAGCGAAGCAATGATGACCGGCCGCATGGACCTGGCGTTGTTGTACGACGCCGGCCCGATCAAGGGTGTGACGTTCGAACGGCTGCTCACCGAGGAATTGGTGGTGGTCGCGCCGTTCGGTACCGGACTGGCAGGTGAATCGGGATCCGACATCTCCCTGTCCGAGATCACCGAACTGCCCCTGTTGCTTCCGGGTCGGATGCACACCATCCGAAAAGTGGTGGAGCAGGCTTTCGACCGTGCGGAGCAGCAACCGAACGTCGTGGCCGAAGTGGAATCGGTGATGACGCTGTCCGAGGCCGTGCGCACCGGATTAGGCGCGACGGTCCTGCCGTGGTCGGTTGCCCGCCGGGTCATGGACGTCGAGGCCCTGGAGCTACGACGCATCGAGCCGGGCATCGAAGTCCATGTCTCCCTGGGTACTCCGGCCAATCAGCCCCTCTCCAAGCCGGCCGAGGCGGTACGCGATGTTCTGCGTACCGTCGTGGCCGACTATGTGAAGGGAACCAACGCGAGCGGTCAGTAGCCTGCCGACGGATCGATTACGGCAGCCAAGTCCTCGCCCGCAGCGAATCGAGCGACGTTGGCGGCCACGTGATCTGCCAGAACGCGGGTGAGCGTGGTAGCGGGGTTGGCGACGTGCGGAGTGATGATCGCGTTGGGCAGCTTCCACAACCGGTGTCCGTCCGGCAGCGGTTCCGGATCGGTAACGTCCAGTGCCGCACCGCCGATCGAACCGGCCTCGAGAGCGTCGACCAGTGCATCCGTGTCGACGAGGGTGCCGCGCGCGATGTTCACGATCCAGCTCGACTCCGACATCTGGTCCAGTTCGGCCTTGCCGACCAGATGGCGCGTCGCTGATGTCGACGGCGCGGCGATCACGAAGTGATCTGCCTTGGACCAGATTTCACCGGTACGGTCAGCCGAGAGGGTTTCGGCAGCACCCTCGACGGGAGTTCCCGAACGGGTGATCGCGATGACCTTGACCTTGGACGCGGCGAGGTACGGGATCAACGCGCGGCCGATTCCGCCGCAGCCGATGATCGCCACGGTCGAACCCTGCAACGTGCCCACTCGCGGATCGAACTCTTCCTTGCGCCACGATTGCGCCGCCAATTGTTCGGGGAGAGAACGCACTCCGGCGAGGAGGAGCATCATCGTATGCTCGGCGACGTTGCCCGCATAGGCTCCGGCAGCTGATGTCCAGACCCGCTTGTCGTCGATGACACCGGCGTCGAACCACGGCTCGATGCCGGCGAACGGCAACTGTACCCAGCGAACCGCATCAGGCAGCGACGACGGGAACGTATCCGGACCCTGCGCCCAGACGACACCCTCGGCCTCGGCCAGTGGAACGAGAACTCCACCGGCCCGGCGAATTCCGTCGGCAAGGTGCGGCTCCTCGACGGGACCGAGGTGGATGCGGGGGGCGCTGGCGTCTGTCATGTGGGTACTTTCTAATTGGAGAGTGGCGGGCGATCAAACAGCGGACGATCAAACAACGGCTGTCATACCGCCGTCGACGTAGAGGATCTGACCGTTGACAAAATCCGATGCCGGGGACGCCAAGAACAGTAGCGATCCGATCAGCTCCTCGGTGCGACCCCAGCGTCCGGCGGGGGTCCGCTTGGAGAGCCACGCTGTGAACTCCGGATCGTTGACCAGTGCAGAAGTCAGTTCGGTGTCGAAGTATCCCGGTGCGATCGCATTGATCTGCAAACCAAACGGTGCCCAGTCGGCGCACATGCCGCGGGTGAGCATCTTGAGCCCGCCCTTGCTGGCCGCGTACGGCGCGATGCCCGCTCGGCCCAATTCGCTCTGCACGGAGCAGATGTTGACGATCTTGCCGCGTCCACGCTCAACCATGGCCCGAGCGAATTCACGTCCGACATAGAACGCGCTGGTCAGGTTGGTGTCCATGACGCGCCGGAAATCGTCGTCGCCGAATTCGAGCAGCGGAGCCCGATGCTGGACACCGGTGTTGTTGACGACGATCTCGACCGGACCGACCTCGGATTCGATGCGCATCGCCGCGTCGCGGACGGCAGCCGAATCGGTGACGTCGAACGCGTATGCATGCACGCTCGCGCCGGTCGCCTCGGCAATGCGTCGACGCTCCGTCTCCAGCACCTCGGCATTTCGACTGTTGAGAACGACCACGGCGCCGGCCTCGGCAAGTCCCGTGGCGAGTGCCGAACCGATACCCCGGCTCGAACCCGTCACCAGGGCAACCTTCCCGGAAATATCGAACGGGCCGGGATTGACGGTGCTACTCACGCTGTGACGCTCCTCTGAGATGTATGAATGTAATCGGCTGCCTCGCCCACCAGTGTGCTCGGTTTCGAGACAACGTTCAGCGTGATCCCACGCTCGTCGTCCGTAAGCGGTTCCAGGGCGTCGAACTGGGAGATGAGCAAACTCTCCGGCATGAAGTGACCGGCTCGGGCACGCATCCTCGTCACGATCGTCTCGAAATCACCGTCCAGGTGCACAAACTGTACGTCGAGACCGTCGGGACGCAGCCGGTCCCGGTAGTGCTTCCGCAGAGCCGAACAGGCAACGACGCCGGTACGACCGGCATCGGCGCGTTCGGACAGCCAGGCCGCGATTGCGTCGAGCCACGGCGCTCGGTCCTCGTCGGTCAACGGCGTGCCCGATCGCATCTTGGCGACATTGGACTCGGGGTGCAGATCGTCGCCGTCGACGAAGTCTGCTCCGAGGGACGTGGCGAGACCTACTGCCACGGTGCTCTTTCCAGCGCCCGCCACACCCATCACAACTACCTGCACCGTCATCCTTCGACCATGCCCGACTACCGCAGGCCAGGCAATACTCGAGCGATACCGGTTCGCGAGGGTGCCATAGCGGAACGATCTAGGCTCCGCTCAACCGTTCGCTTTCACGATCGAGTCCTTGCCCTCGGCCGCTCCACCCTTGATGGTGTCGTGCTGGACGGGAACGAACTTCTTCTTCGGCAGCAGGAACAGCCACGTCGCGAAGACAAACGGACCCGTTCCGGCGGGCAGGCTGATCGGCGCGAAGGCCGAGACGAGGGTGCCGTGAATGACAACGGTGACAAGCACACCGAAGACTGTGTAGACAAACACGCGCCACGACGGGTTGTAGAAAACAGAACCCAAGGCGATGGCCGTCAATACGGAACTGAGCCCGTAGAGACCGTTGCCGATGTCGACGGTGTTGGCGCCGAGCGCGAGAACCGACCCGATCGCGACGGCCGAACCGATAAGGGCGAACACCGCCGCCCAGCGCGACGCGACCAGCAGGGCGACCACGAAGATGATGCCCGTAATGGTGTTGTTGATCAAGAAGATCTGGGAGACATTGCGAAACAGGGTGTCCCAGAGAAATCCCACGGTGACATCGGCATGAACCGACGCATCCCCGATGTGCTGCGGGAATTGTGCGGCGCTGAGGTCCGACGTTTCGATCCGGAGAAACTGAAAGGCCGCGAGCAGAAAGAACCAGTTGACGAGGTTGAACGGAAACGTCAGCGCCGGCACGCCCCACGTCTTGAAGACGTTGGCAACCGCGAGAAAGGCGACGGTGGACGCCGCGGCACCGACAACCAGGTAGATCCACAGCATCACCCCACCAGCGAGGAACGTGGGAAATGCTGCGCCGACGAGGATTCCGTTGTAGCCGTACAAACCGATGCGCATCGAATCGTCATCCGAATGCAGCAGCATCCCCGTCACCGTGGACACCACCAATCCCACTACCGCGCCGATCGCCACGGTGATCGTGTCGGCCGCTATCGCACCCCAGAAAATGCCGACGAGAAACAGCAGGCCCGTCAGGGCATTGCCCTGAAACATCACCTGCCCGGAACCTTTGAGGTTGGTGTCGACGAACCGCAGTACAACATTCTTGTCCGCGATATCGTCCCAGGGTTTGGTGATGATGGTCATCGCACGTCCCTCAATCCTTTTCGCGGCGAACCGCGTCATCCCCAGAGCGGGACGGGCGGAATAGTGGTATCCAGAACCGACTTTCGAACGAGCGCCCAGAAATCACGAACCTTGGATTTGACAGGTTCGCTCTCGGGACCCAGGACCTTGAAGATCAACCCGGCATCGTTCGGGAGTCGACTGGCGCCCGAGAAGACCTTCCCGTCGGGTCCCGGAACGACCTGTTCCAGTATCTCGTCGGCATGATCTTTCGGGGTGAGCAGTACGACGTTTCCGAATACGTCGTAATCGCTCATGATTCCCTTGTGTCGCACCGGGAACCGCTGCGGTTCGATCACCAGTTTCTCGGTGAAGAGATCCTGTCCGTCTGGGCGTCGCGCCTTGATCAAGGTGGAGTACAGATCGTAGACAAACAGCTCGGTATCGGACTGGGCAGTCCGGTGGTACTTGCGACCCGGCATCACGATCTCCGAAAATAGCAGCGTTGCAGAAGGATCCACTGTGACGTCGGTTCGCGCAAAGTACCTCGCATTGCTGTGCGGAATCGTGACACCAGGCATCAATTCGAGATACGAATTCTCGGCCAAGGTCACCTTCTGCAACTGCGACGCATGATTCGCGTCCATCTGATGCACCTTGGTGGCCGACTGCGTCGTGACGTGCGCCAAGGATCCAGGTTCCATGTCGATGGTCAGAAACAGCCGATCACCCTGCAGCACACTGCCAGACGTCGAGATCATGTAGACACACGGCATTGTCGGCAGCGCTTCGTCCCAGTACAGCGCCTGTTGAACGAGCAACGGAGTCTTGCGGTACATGTCCCGGAGAATCGTCTTGTCACCACGATCGACAAAACGCATCTCGAGCACCCCGGTCTTGCCCACCTTGCCGGCTGGGGCTTGCTTCGGCTGATCCTGGTACTGATCGAGTTCCGGAATGGTCGGGATCGGCCCCGGCAGCGACCGCGCGCCTCCCGGAAGGGCGGGAGCGCTCACTGCGCGCTCGCTCCCACTTCCTCTTCGTCGAAGAGGACACCGTGCACGATGAGGTCTACCACTTCCTGGATACCTTCGCCGGTCATGCAATTGGTGAAGACAAACGGCTTGTCACCGCGCATGCCCTTCGAATCCCGATCCATGACCCCCAAATCGGCTTTCACGTACGGCGCCAGGTCCGTCTTGTTGATAACCAGAATGTCCGACTGCGAAATCCCGGGCCCGTTCTTACGCGGAATCTTGTCTCCTGCAGCTACGTCGATGACGTAGATGAAAAAGTCGACGAGAGCAGGACTGAACGTCAGCGTGAGGTTGTCACCACCACTTTCGATGAACACGATGTCGGTGTCCGGGAAAGTTCGCTCCATATCTTCGACCGCCGCGAGGTTCATACTGGGGTCTTCACGAACGGCGGTATGAGGACACGCGCCAGTCTCGACGCCGACGATGCGTTCCTCCACGAGAACACCTTTGAGCGCCTTACGCACATGCTTGGCGTCCTCGGTGGTGACCACGTCGTTGGTGATGATCAGAACACTGGTTCCCCGCTTCACGAATTCCGGCGTGATCGCCTCAATGAGGGCAGTCTTGCCCGAACCCACAGGGCCGCCGATTCCGATGCGCGTTGTCTTCTTCATGATTCTCCTTCTAGTTCATGAACATTCGGACATGCGCCTTGACGTGAACCGCAGCCAGAATGTCGATCATCGGGGAAAAGTTGGACATGTCGTCGAGCCCGTACTCGCGAACGGCCGCATACTCGCCGTCGGTGGTCCGATTCACTTCGAACAAAATCTCTTGCGTGGCAAGGTGATCTACCCGCACGATACGGAGTGCGGCACCGAGCAACGTCATCGCCACACCGTACTGATGAACGGTGAAGGCATCCTGCTCCGGAGAACCCATCTCCGCGAAAGCAATTCCAAGCCCCGCCGGATACGTACCGGGAGTCTCGCCCGCCTCGATCGCCGCCAGCCACTTGGTGAACAACGTCTCGCCTACGAGTCGGCCACCGAGCTCCGCCAGTTTCTTTCCCATCCGGGTGGTCATCGTTCGGGACTCTTCGTTCAATTTGCGTTCGATCACGGCATGATCGGCCGCCAGAATTGTCGAGAAATCACCGTCCGATGCACCGCGGTGGGCAGCGAGCACGGCGATACCGTCGCACGTTGCACCCTGATGGGCGGCAGAGAGTACAAACTCCCGCAACGACGGACCGTCCGTGACAATTCCCTGTGCCACGGCCGATTCCAACCCGTTCGAGAACGAGAAGGAACCGACCGGAAACATCGAATCGGCAAATTGCATCATCCGCATCGCACGGTTGATGCTCAGCTGCGACCCTTCACATGAGGGGGTCATGGGTATGGCCCTCGCCCTCGCGCGCTGCCGCACCGAACAGTCGGCGTGCCTCGTGCGGAGCGATGTAGGGAATGACCTCGGCGCCGGGAATGAAGGTGTACTCGATGCCCTCGAAAGCATGCGTGCGCATTACCGAACCCATGACTGCCTTGTCTACCGTCAGCGGTACATAGACCTTCATTCCCTTCACCACTGCCGGCCAATGCTGGTTACCCACAGCGTGACCCAACTCGAGACACGTCTGAATCATCTTCTCCGGCGTCACGTCGAGCAATGCACTGAGGTCGATCTCGAGAACGTCCTTGAGGTTGATCCGGGCGACGACGACGGTGTTCTCCGGCTCGTCCCACAGCAGGATGTCGCCGTCCTGCAGTTGAACCCCACGATCGAGAGAGACCGCCAATTCACGACCGCCGAGCGTCGTACGCCGCAACCGGCTCTTCTGCGCCTCCCACTGATCCAGTGAAAGCACGTCGATCACAGCGCTTTCGATGCGCGACGCCCATTCCTCATCGGTTTCCTTGCCGAGCAGCGCGTCGACGCGAATCGGCTTGCCCGTCGGCGTGGTCATCTCGCCGTGCGGCTCGGCGTGTGTGTGCGGCGCCGTATCGCCGCCGTGCGTATGCGTGATTGTTCCCGACACTGGTCTCCCCTAACTGAAGAAGTAAAGTTGGTTCAGGCGAATGGATTCAGCCGGTTCGACGTAGGCGTGAACGCCGTCCGCTGTCACCGCGAAGGTCTCCGGATCGACCTTGATCTCCGGAGTGGCCGAGTTGCGCACGAGGTCGCGTTTGGTCACGGTGCGAGTGCCTTCGACGGCGATAACCTGACGCTCGAGACCAAGACGATCCTTGATGCCGTCGTCGAGTGCGGCCTGGGACACGAACGAGACCGAACTCTCGGGGAGCGCCTTACCGAACCCGCCGAACATCGGCCGGTAGATCACCGGCTGCGGGGTCGGTAGTGATGCGTTCGGATCTCCCATGGCGTGCCAACTGATCATTCCGTTCTTGATGATCATTTTAGGCTTCGCACCGAAGAAAGCGGTTTCCCAGAGAACAAGATCCGCCATTTTCCCGGGAGCGATGGATCCGATGACGTGGGACAATCCGAACGTCATGGCCGGGTTGATCGTCGTCTTCGCGACGTACCGCAGGACCCGGAAGTTATCGTGTGTCGGAGAGTCCTCCGGCAACTTTCCACGAGCACGTTTCATACAGTCGGCCGTCTGGATCGCCCGGAGCCAGTTCTCGCCGACCCGGCCCATTGCCTGCGAGTCGCTCGAGAACATCGAGATGACTCCCATATCCTGCAGCACGTTCTCCGCACCGATCGTCTCCGCACGAACACGCGACTCGGCAAACGAAACATCCGACGGCACTTTGGGATTGAGGTTGTGGCAGACCATGATCATGTCGAAGAGCTCGGCTTGCGTGTTGATGCCGTACGGCAACGTCGGGTTGGTCGACGCCGGAAGAACATTGTCCTCACCGGTCACCCTCAGGATGTCCGGTGCGTGACCGCCGCCTGCGCCCTCACTGTGATAGGTGTGAATGGTGCGCCCCTCGAAGGCCGCAATCGTGTCCTCGACGTAGCCGGCTTCGTTCAAGGTATCCGTGTGAATGGCAACCTGAACGTCCATCTCGTCCGCCGCGCGCAGCGACGCCCGGATCGCCGCCGGTGTTGCGCCCCAGTCCTCGTGGACCTTCAATCCCGCAGCCCCCGCCTTGATCTGCTCGATCAGAGACGGATAGCCCGACGAGTTTCCCTTGCCCAACATCGCGATGTTGACGGGAAGACCCTCATTGGCCTTGAGCATCATCTCCATGTTCCAGATGCCCGAGGTGATGGTAGTGCCGTTGGTGCCGTCGGACGGCCCGATACCGCCGCCGATCAGCGTTGTCACACCACCGCTGAGTGCGTGGTATGCCTGCTGAGGAGAAACGAGGTGCACGTGCGGATCGATACCCGCTGCAGTCAGAATCAACTGCTCGCCGGAGATGGCATCCGTTGCCGGTCCCGTCGTGAGTCCCGGCGTCACCCCCTCCATCGTGCTCGAGTTGCCTGCCTTGCCCCACCCGACGATCTTGCCGTCCTTGATACCGACATCTGCCTTGACGACACCGATCGTGGCGTCGACGATCACGACGTTGGTGATCACCAGGTCGAGCGCGCCGTCACGACTGCACGACGCCGGATCCTGACCCATACCGTCGCGTAGCGTCTTGCCGCCACCGTAGATCGACTCGTCGCCGATCGTGCGAAGATCTTCCTCGACCTCGATGTAGAGGTCGGTGTTGCCGAGCCTGATCTGGTCGCCCTTCGTGACACCGAACAGCCCCGAATACTCTTGCCGTGAAATGCTTGTCATGGGTATTGTGCTCCTTCGACCGCCGTGAACGAGAATCAGTCGGATTGTGGTTCGGACAGGAAACCGAGCTCGTCTGCGAGAGCGACGGCACGCGGCAGGCGCGGGCGATACGCAGCATGCGTGGGAGCCCAACCGTCCACCAGACTGTTGAAACCGTGGGCGCGCTGCTTGCCACCGAACGGCACCAGCGTCACTTCCTTCTCGTCACCCGGTTCGAAGCGCACTGCCGTTCCAGCCGGGATGTCCAGGCGCCAACCGAACGCCTGCTCACGATCGAAGGACAATGCGCGATTGACCTCCATGAAGTGATAGTGCGACCCCACCTGAATGGGCCGGTCACCCGTATTTCGAACGCGCAGCTTCAGACGCGGCCGGCCCTCGTTGATCTCGATCGGTTCATCCCGCAGGACGTATCCCCCGACCGGAACCTTCTTGTCGTCGCCGGAATCCTTCTTCGATGATTTTGATGCCATCTTCGATGCTCCTGAGTTGGTCGGCCGGGCTGGAATGTCTGTGATGCTGGAGTGTGTGCCGGGCTACTGGATAGGTGAATGCACAGTGACAAGGCGGCTACCGTCGAGGAACACCGCCTCGACCTGCACGCGCGGAATCATGTCCGCAACACCTTCCATGACGTCGTCGACCGTCAATGCGTGCGACGCGTCCGCCATGACTTCCTCGAGAGTTTTCCCCTCGCGAGCACCCTCCAAAGCCGCTGCCGTGATGACG
The DNA here is from genome assembly GCF_005938745.2 of Rhodococcus sp. KBS0724. NCBI lineage: Bacteria > Bacillati > Actinomycetota > Actinomycetes > Mycobacteriales > Nocardiaceae > Rhodococcus > Rhodococcus sp. KBS0724. The sequence goes on along the minus strand of NZ_VCBX02000001.1, from coordinate 301,614 downwards.
GCCACCGATTCCGGATGATTAAGCTTGAGCCCCTTCGCTTTTCGTCGTAGGGCGACTTCAGCCAACATGAGGATGGTCAGCTTGTCGAGTTCTCTCGGTGTCAGATGCATTCCGACGACTCCTTCTCGCTCATATCTTCACTTCCGTGTGGTCAGGGTCGAAAGGGTCAGCGTCCGATTCCGGGGCGCGCGGCCCGGACAACGGTTCAGCGGATTGCTGCACGAATCCGCTCCTCCTCCCAAGGGAGTGCCGATTGATTGCATCGAGCACGGCTTGGGTGCGGTCGGACGGTGCAAGAACTTCGACCCGCAATCGCTCCGCGAAGACGACGTCATTGCGTTGGCCGCGGAACTTGAGAGAATCCGAATCACCCGCGGACACATGGGCTTCCGATACCACAATCGATTCCGCTCCCGCCGCCAGCAGCGCCTCGCGTAGCTTCTCGGACTCGATGGTCTGGAGGACGGCGGTGATGAGTTCATGTTTCTGCGCACCGGGATTGGGAGCAAGTTTCTCTCCCTCGACCGTGGCTCCCCCGTCGAAGCCGCTCGATTGCGGCGCTCCACCCGCGTCGACAAATGCCGCGTTGTAGCGGTACGCGTCCATTCCTTGCTGACGACGATCGATGTTGACCTGGTCTTTCGGAGCCAACTTGAGCCCGATGGTCTTCTCGATTCCCGTGGCGATCAACCAGGTCACGACAAACGAGAAGGCGATGACGACGACCAAGGCCAAGGCCTGCTCACCGAGTAAACCGAGTCCGCCGCCGAACAGAAGCCCGTCGCGTCCGATCGGATTGATCGCCTTCTCTGCAAACAGCCCCAGAAGCAACGATCCGAGGATGCCGCCGACAAAGTGGACTGCGATGACGTCGAGAGCATCGTCGAACTTGAAGATCGACTTGAGTGCCAACGCGAAGTGGCAGATCAATCCGGCGAGCGCACCAATTGCCAAGGCGGAGAACGTACTGACGTAGCCGGCACAGGGCGTGATGGTCGCCAAACCGCCGACAGCGCCCGTGATTCCACCGATCGCCGTGGCTTTGCCCTCGGTATATCGCTCGATAACCAGCCAGACGACCATGCCGCCCGCAGCGGCAATGTGAGTGTTGATCAAGGCTTGCGCCGCAACACCATCCGCCGCCAGACCGTCGCCGGCGTTGAAGCCGAACCAGCCGAACCACAAGATGCCTGCGCCGATCAGAGCCAACGGGACGGAGTGCGGAACGGCCTCCGCGTTCGGCCAGCCGGGGCGTTTACCGACAACCAGCAAGATCGCGAGTGCCGCCGCACCGGCGGAGGCGTGGACCACGATTCCGCCGGCCCAGTCCTGCGCCCCGCGCAGAGCGAGCCACCCCTCGGGGTTGAAGAGCCAGTGCGCGATCGGCGGGTAGACGATGATCGACCACAAAACGAGGAGAACAGCCCAACCCAACGGCTTGAGACGGTTTGCCGTCGCGCCGGTGATCAAAGCGGGCGTGATGATCGCGAACATCATCTGATAGGCCACAAATGCCAAGGTCGGGACTGCGACCGCACCCTCGATCAAGTGGAAGCCCGGCGCAGCGGCAGTATGAATGTCCTGCAAGCCGAAGAGTTTCAGATCCCCGAGGAA